>NZ_JBGQQZ010000002.1:0-62816 GCF_045528575.1 Ruoffia sp. FAM 24228 | reverse complement strand
GTGGTGAATTAACCATATCAGAAAGGGGGTCTTTTTTCATCACCTAATGGGTGATGAAGCAGATTACTTTAAAGACTATTAAATCAATGTTAGGAAAGACTATTAGTAAAACTATGAATTATTCAGGTTAGTTGCTATTTTACTAATAAAAATATACTTACTACTAAAAGGCATTAATTCCCTAGTTTGTTTTTTTAATATTCCATTATTAGCTACGATTAAGTTTGTATCTTTAGTTATCTCAACTAAATTAGGTTCATCAGCACTTAGGTAATGAATTACAGTATCACTTTTACGCTTATCTATTGAATACTCAATATCATTAATTAAGGCATAAAAGATATGAGTATCATTCTTGTAGATACCTTCTGAATAATCGTAAACAGCAAGGAAAGCATCTTTTTCTCTACCTTCACTAATCCGCACAAACTTACAGTGTTTTTCTAGTATGTTTGCTACACTTCTTGGATCAACTGGAACAGTAGTAACTTCTCCTGTTTTAGCGTTTATTTTACGATGTTGTTCTCTCCATACGTTACCTTCATCTCTTAATATTTCTTTCAATTCTTGAGTTGATTCAATATCCATATTAGAGAACAATTTCACCTTACTAATAAAGCTCCATTGAGTTCTTACATTCACGTTCCGACGTAAGTCATTATTCAAACGTTGGTGATTGTTGTTTTCCCATTCTTCATTGCCATTGGCTAGCATCGTGACGTATTTAAACGCTTGTTCTTGAGTAATCAAACCCTCTTGAACATCCTTAATGATTGAGTAATGAAGATTTACGTACTGACCTTCATCTTTAATGTTCTCCCAATCAGCTTCAATATAGTTAGCAACCATTTCATCTAATTCATCCTCTGGGATAGATTGAATTACAGAGTGCTGAGTATAGCTCGGTTGTTCTTCTTCCTGTATAACCTCAGCAACTGGATAGGGAATACCTTCGTTGTAAATAATTTCATAATCTGTTACATCAGTGCTGTGTGCTGGTAGCCCTTGGATCTGTGAGAATGTAGAGCTGCTAAAATCAGCATTCAATCCAATTTCTTCTGTTACTTTTTTGAATGTTTGTTCAAATTCCAACTTATTTAATGGTCTCTCTGGCTCTATTACAAATCTATATCTAGTGCCTTTAATTCCGTTACTAACAGTTGGATAAGTAATGTAACGATATCGCCCTACGGTATTACTAACATGCTGCTTAAACTCATCGCCTGACATATCTAAATCATCATAATCAATGATAATTAAATCTCTATTTTCAACTGATTCATTATTTCTGACATAACTACCGTTAGCTTGCGGTTTAATCGAACCTGAGATGAAGTATAAAGCCTCGTCTTTTTTGAAGATTTCTAATTGTGAACTATCAAACACTTGCGGACTATACTCAGCCAGATATTTTACTGGGTCATCTGTATCAATTTTTCTTAATTTGTTGTTTCTCAATCCCTTTTGTACTTTCAAATAACCACTTCTTTCTATTAATGTAATCATCTCAGTACAATTTCTTCTTATGTTAATTCCATCTCTCTCAAAAATGGAAATTCTTCTTAATCAATCTCGTACTTTCTAGTAATAATTTATTAATCATTGGTGTTATATTTGACTTTTACACAACTAAATGTTATGATAGTTATGTAAAGTATTTTATAAACTTTACTACTTTCTACGTATTAAAACGTATTACTTTAAGCAGTAATCTCCTAGGGGCTAGAGATAGCCTCTTTTTTTGTGCGTTCAATTGTGCTGAGTACCTCCCTTTCTCCAAAGTTAGTGTAATTTCTGTAATTCATTAGTAAAAAAATATCCCCTCGACCGTGGTAATATCCCCTATTCTATCTTTAATAATTTGGTGAAATTTCATCATCTCCTTTCTTGTAAACTCAGAATTTCCACGTTCTTTATTTGCGTATGTGTTTACGCTAATCCCTAACTCTTTTGCCATTATTTCCTGTGTGCCTATCATCTTTCTATAACCAATTACTTTGTTCATAATTACTCACCTCCACCTCTCGTGTAATTTCTGTAATTATAATATAACATACTATTTTATATAAATCAAGTATAAAACCGTGTAATTTCTGTAATATTTGGGTGTTTCTTTCTATCCACGAATTTTTATTTATATATCGTGTAATTTTTGAAGTTTATGATAAAATAATCATGATAGGGAGGACGATATAATGAGTTACAAACAATCTGATATTGAATTAGGTAAAAGGATAAAATATATTCGATCTTCTTTAAAAATGGATCAAAAATCTTTCGCAAACTTAATCGATGCAACAGTTTCAGCTTTGAGTAATTGGGAAAATGGACGTAATGCTCCTAATGATATTAGGCTTAAAGCAATTGCTGACATCGCTGGAATATCGGTAGAAGAATTAAAATATGGTAATGAATTAGAAAGAAAGAAAAGAAATGAAGATATTGAAATGTGGAAACGTGTCCTTGAAAACCATACTAATGATTTAGATTCATTACAAAACTTAAAAGATAGCAATTATCTTACTAATCTTATGAACATCACAACTAAACTAGAGAATGATATATCAAAAATAATTGATGATATTAATGCTGGTAAACTTAATCTCGAAGGCGTAAAGATAAAATTAGATACCCTACAGACTGGTTTAAGTGAAGTAAGTTACAATACGTATGATGATATGAAAGTTCTGGATGCAAATATAGCTAGTAATAAAAGCACAATAGATCTAGCCAACCGTAAACTTGAAGAACTTGGCTATACCTCAGCATCCAATGATAAAACAGATGCTGAATAACACATTTAGATCCATACACATAAAAAAATGGACGTGAATTTAATAGGTACGGTTGTATTGTAATATTTAAATGTATATTGTTATATAAATAAAATCTATACAGATGTCGGACTCTTATGGTATTATTATCATAGGAGTTTTTTTTATTTATAGGAGGAAATAGAATGAAGAGAATTATACTTGCTGTATTGTCACTATCTATAATTATTAATCCTGTCACTACATTCGCTTTAGATACATCAACTAATGATACCGAAGAGTATAAAGAGATGCCATATAAAGATGTTGCTAGAGATAAAGACGGTTTACGAGGAGAAAACATTGAGGTTACAGGTCAAGTTGCTCAAGTTTTTAAACATCCAATGTTTGGTGATAAGATGATACGTTTCACACTCTTTACAAAGATTAGTGATTTTGATGGGAAGTTCACTTACAATGATGTTTATATAGTAGATGCTTATAAGAACGATCTGGACTTCAACATATTGGAGGACGATATATTAACGATTAAAGGTGTGCTATGGGGCTATGCTGGATATACGAGTTGGACGAATACTGAGGTTAGTTATCCTAGTATATTACTATTTGAGACAGAACTTATGGAAGATATGATGGATGAAACGTTAGATTAGGAGGATGGAAAATGAAAAAATTATTATTAGGTTTGTCGCTAATATATTTAGTATCAGTACCCTTATATGTAAGTGCAGAAGAGGAAGTAACAATTGAAAGCTTGCAGAAAGAAAATGAGGACTTAAAACAACAGATTATTGAATTGGAAAATAGACTCACTAAATTATTAAATAATGATAATAAGGTAAAGGATAGCGATTCATATTCGTTTGGTGATTTTGTAGACATGGGTGACGGTGTACTGGTAGCTGTTACTGGTGTTGAACTTGGTGGACGTGTAATAGATGACGATATTGTAACAGATAATGTTATTACGCTAACTCTCACCATAGATAATGGTTCTTCTGAAAAACTAAGATTCACGCCAAGTGATTATAGCTTATATGATTCAGATAGAAATCAAGCCCAAGTTGACGGTTTTAGTTTTGACATATTAGAAATTGATGCTGGAATGAAAGCTGATCTAACTACTATATATGGTAGTAAAGAGAGTTTCCCATACACAATCGTCATTAATGATAATAATATTGTTATAGAGGAAAGTAATCTTAACTAAACAAAAACAAACCCTAATCAATCAAATGGCTAGGGTTTTTATTATACAAACTATTCAATTCCTCTCATAGCATCCAGTAATTCATGATTATCAATATGTAAATACCGTGTAGTCGTCTCAATACTCTTATGATTCAATGCTTTACTAATTAAAGGAACACTCAGTCCATTATCCAATAATCTTTTAGCAAACCCCCTACGTATTGCATGTGGATTAATATTCTCTAGTCCTGTACGTTCTTTATAATACTTAACTCGCTTGCTGAACGTTCTACTCTCCATTGGATTAGCAAGTGATGATAGGAATACATGACCTGTACCAATTCTCACTTGATTATATTCAAGAACTTCTCTACTAACCTTTTTTAAAGTAGATAACATAATTTTTAACCTATCTGATATAGGTAAAGTTAAATATCTGTAATTCTTCATTGATTCTCCAGAATAGCTAATTAACTTTGCATCAAGATCTAACATTTTATAAGTAACTTGGCATATCGTACCTAGTCTTGCTCCTGTTTCCCACATTAATAAAAACATTGTACCATCTCTTAATTCAGTGAAGTTATTAAAATCTAAGCTACCTAATAGGGTTTCTATCTCATCTTGAGATGCTCCAATTTTCACTTCTTCATTTACTTTAATTCGTATTTCGCTCCAAAAATCATGCTGAATAATACCTTCACTATACCACTTATTCAGCACTGCTTTCATTAACTTTAACCTTATTCTCATTGTACTACGTGACACATTATTATGATTGATATACAAAAGAAGCGAATCTTTATCCATTTCTGAAATAAGATTCACTTCTGTTATCTTCATATACCGTTCGATGTGATACTTGTAATCAGACATAGTCCTTTCCTTATATCCCATCAACTTTAATTGATGTAATGTTTCTTCTAACCGTTCCTTAATCGTTAACTTGCTGTTATCCAATTCTTGAATAGTTACCTTCTGACGATGTAAAGTATCTACCAATTCCTTACTCTCACCAAAAATATTAGAAACATCAGTCTCAAAACCTGTTTCGAACTTCTTGCTGTAACGTTGCTTACTCATACTGTTTTCCTCCTATTTTACTAGGGATTAAAACAAGGGTTATAAATAGGGTTCGATTTCCCCCCTTGATACAGCAAGGTTATGTACGATCTAGGCAGGATTCGAACCTGCGACCGTTCGCTTAGAAGGCGAATGCTCTATCCAGCTGAGCTACTAGACCAAATCAATACTGACAACTCTTATAGTATAGCCCATGATTGACTGAATTGTCAATAACAATATTAAAAGAGTTGTCGTACAAGGCTTTATAGCACTATTTTAAAATAGTACAATCATATCTTACTGCATAATATACGTAACTTTTATAGAAAATTACTAGTATGCTTTTTCTTCAGGCGAACTAACTTTTCACCGAACCAGACCGATTGTATCATTTTTAAGCTATTTTGTCTATATGTATTAGTATATTAACTTTAAACATCTTTCTATAGTTTTAACGCAAAAAAAATACCTAGCTACCATTTGGTAACTAGGCGAAGTTTGTTTTACCCTTTTTACTTATCCTCATCATCTTTTCCGTATTTCAGTATACTTTCAATCACGTACATTAATAACAATATTATAACTGAGAACTCCCATTCTCCACTGAATAATGTTATCAGTGCACCTACAAACCCAGTTAGCCAGTAAACTATGTGTTTAACATCATCCACTATCTCACCTCTTCATCTTCTAACTTATCTTCCTCTATCTCAACTCTTTCCTGAACCTGTGTTAAGCGCCTCTTTAATTCATCAGGTACTAATACATCCATCGCACCAGCATTCTCAACAATAGACAGTCCTTCATTTGCTATGTAAGCAATCAATACAATAAGCATGATAGAATTAGTACCTTCAAATAGAATCATATCTACTATATGAGCAACTACTACAATGAGCCATTGAACTCCTTTTCTAGATATTCCTCGCCTCATCTTTCTACTGGATAATTCCTTGAAGTAGAAGGCTTTAGAGATTCCCATTAATACATCAATGATTTGCATCATTGCTAACATTCCCATTAAAGGATGATACCCACCAGTGGTGAATACAATAAAGCTGTTCAAGTACCCAGTCGCTACCTCTACATTTGCTCCCACTTTTCCCCTCCTTAAAATAATTCTCTTATGCTCTTCTTCCTATAGCTATATAGTTAATCTCATGAGATGTACTAACCGCTTGTCCATTCGCACCATTTACAGAACTAGCTGTAAAACCAGTAGCTGTTACCGTAGTCACAGATGGAACAACAAACTCCCATCGACCACTTACAGCAGTTGCAATAACAATAGGAGTACCAGTAAAACTACCTCCATAACTGTTGAATGTAACAGTAAATTCAGACCCAGACACTGTCGCTCTACCATACTTAGTAAGTACATCAGCACCACCAGTATTCACATTATCTACAACTGCTCTTCCATAGTCTGCCCATGCTCCTGCTTCTAAAATTGGATTTGGAATATTAGAGACATCAGGCAACTCATCAACTCTAGCCAACCTTTTATATGACCCAGCACTATCTTCAGCATAAGCATTACCTGAAACAAATAGGTCATCATTCATAATAAAGCCATTTGAAGAAGTAGTATTTAGATGAGTCGAACCAGATGTAACATTTAAGTTAAAAGTTTTACCGCTACCCTTAACATTTAACCGACCATCTGAATCAATTCCTCCACTACCAACTTGTAGACTGGCTGAATTGGAATTATCAAACATAGCCCCTATTCCTGAACCATGCTTACCAAATGAGATTGGAACAGCCTCTGTACCAACTACAGAGTTACCTGTGGCGCTTGTTGATGTACCACTGACTACTAACCTTAAATCATATGCTGATGTTGCTGTAAAGCCACTTGTTTGAGTAACAGCGATAGAGTATCTACCACTTGAGACTGTTACGTTTCCAGTAGCAACTGAAGACCATGTATTCGCACCTCTGATACTTTTAGTGATAGTGAACTTAGGTGTACCATCTATCTGAGACATATACTGACCATTAGCTGTTATCTTGATACCAGTCGTTCCGTTCCTAATAGCTTTGAATGAATCAATACTTATCTTTTGAGCTTCCTTGAAAGTAACTGATGTTTCAAATATGGTTGACCTGTTTCTTGAATCTGTTACGGTAACTCTGACAGGTACTGAGCCTACTGAACCAATAACAGGTGAAGTATAACTATAAACTGTAGTAGTAGTTGAGTGAGAACCAATTTGAAACCTTCTACTTTTTATCGTTGCATTATCTTTTAAAGAAATAATACTTGTTGGTGCTGATACTTTTACACTAGATATGTCCTTATATGCTGACCCACCTATCGCACCGACAATTGTAACTGTTGGGTTCGTTGTAAATTTTGGACCATTACTTGCAGGAATCACCACAGTTATACTAGATGTACTTGTTCTAATAGTTTTCCCATTATGAGTGGATACAACGCTAATATTCATTACACCTGTGTTATTATTCCCTAAAGCTCTATAGATTAAGTTTTTTATAGTTGATGTTAAAGTAAATGTTTTGGCAGTATTAGGGTATGTTAAAGTTGTCTCTGTCTCGTGTATCACTGTTGTTCCAATTTTAGCTGTGTACTTATAAGCAATTCCTTTAGTACCCTGTAAGCCCACCTTGTAACTGGAATCATTCGTGCTAATTTGAGATGGTACATCATAGAGCCTAACTCCTTGAATGTTGTCATCATCTCGAATCCAACCAATCGCATAGCTGTTTGTGATGTCATTAATTGCATATAAATCTACATTATTAGTACCTACAACATGATTAATTATTTTATAGCTACCAGCTTCATTAACCCATCCACTTTGTAATGTATTTCTAGCATTAGCTCTGTCTGAATCATAATACAATCGCATTGGTACATTAACTATTTCATACATTGTTCCTACTGCTTGCGCCATGTTTTCCTCCTTAATAAAGTAAATAGAAAGGGCGACCACCGCCCCTCCTTCTACTCTTTATTTATCCTGTGAATCTAACAACTGTTATATCTCCCTCAGTTTCCATAGTGTGTTTAGGAAGATTAAACTTGTCTTGTATTTGAATATTTTGAGATACCATTGTGTTACCTGTGATGTATGTTCCTTTTGTGTCACCATCAAGGAATTGAATCTCATCATTAGTCATTCTTAACTTTGTCTGAGCATTTGACTTACCAATCGTAAACGCTTCATCGAACTGGAAGAATGTATCAATATTCTCCTTAGTTTCTTCAACACTAACAACTCTCTTATCTAATCCATCTACAGATGATTCAGTTGTTGTAATCTTATTAACATACTCATCAGTATGAGTGATTAAGAAATTATTCTTAGTGACATCTACATCTGTTCTAAGACCTGCTATCTTTTCAGATTCTTCTGTAACGGTCTGAATAGTGCTACTTAAATCTGAATCGTTCGCTTTATTATCTATCTTAGATTGAACATCTTCTGGAGCTGGTGTCCAGTCAGTAGCTGTGTTACCACGTTCAACTTTTAGTTTACTAATCTTAAAGAAGTCATCTGTGCCATACCCAGAATAAAACTCCAATGTGTTGTAACTATACCTAGGAGTGTCTCTCACTTCTGCATGAGTTGTAAACGAAATTCTTTTATTTATAGTGTCTCCTACATTTCCTTGTAGTTGATTACCTATTGACACAGAAGGTATTCCTACGGGACCAGGTACATTTGAGTTGTACACTTGTAGTGAAGGGTTTTTTGTTGCTATCTTCATCTCTATATCAAATGAGATAGTTATTACTTCACCGTCTTTTAAGTCCATGTAACTTTGTCCTGTTTTTATTGTTCGATACTCAGCACGTGACCCACTTGTAGCCCCTAGACCTGAAGCCTCAAGTGCGGAACTATTTAATACTAAATTCCTTCCACCTATCTCAATATTCTGTGGCATTAAGCTCCATTGGTAGGCACTATAACTATTACTTTCAGTCTGAGTAGTTTTATTGAAAGCTAACCCAATATATTTCTTACCATCTGGATATTGATTCATACCACTTGTTGGAGTGTCCGCATATCTTACCCAAGTATAGGTAGTCTTTCCATTGTCACCTGTATCGCCTTTGACACCTTGTGGACCTCTAGGACCAGTAGAACCATTTTCCCCAATATACTTACTCCAAGTAAATCCTGTGTAAGATGGGGCGCTCGATGAGTTAGTTACCGCAATACCAACATACTTAGTTGTACTTGATGGTTTAGTATCCATTCCTGAACCATTAGAATTGGCAGAGTATCTGATATGTACCCATTGAGATTGACCATTAGAGCCAGATGGTCCTTGTATACCTCTAGGACCTTGAGGACCTGGGTCTCCTTTTTCACCTTTAGCACCTTTAACTAAAGTCCAACTATATTTAGATGGGTCTTCTGAGTCATCTGACTCAAAATCAGTATAAGTACCGATATATAGTTTATTAGCACTATCATTGATACTAAATCCAGATGTCCCTGTTGAATTATTAGCCCAAGCTGTATGGAAGTATGGTGTACGACCATCTTTACCTTCTGGTCCTCTTAAACCTTGACTACCATCTTTACCTTTTATTAAGGTCCATTCATAGTCAGCTGGACTATCTGAGCTGTCACTTTCATTATTTACATACATACCGATATATGTTGCATCATCGAATGTATCATGAGAGAAATTAGCTCCAGTCTTAGAGGTTGAATATGCAATGTGTGTATATGTTGATACACCATCTTTACCTTCTGGACCTTGAATACCTTGCTTACCTTCAGGACCTTCTAATCCTTGCAATCCTCTAGGACCTTGTTCGCCAGGTTCTCCTTTTTCACCTTTAACTTTCATCCACTTGTAATCTAAGTAGTCCTCAGAGTCTTCTTCAACCTCATTTACATATGTACCCATATACTCTTTGTCTGTTGAGTCTGAGGTAGAGAATCCATCTCCCATAGGACTATCTGCCCATGCTACGTGAATATAGGTAGATTGACCATCTTCCCCAGGTTCTCCTGGAGTACCATTCGTTCCATCTGAACCTCTTAATGAGGCTACCCAATCATCTAATGTTCCTTCAAACCCTGCTTCAACAGCTAATTGATAAGCTGATTTACCTGCTATATTCACTTTAACTACTGCTGATGAGCTTACTAGTAACTCTTGGAACTCATCATCGAATAAACGAACGACAAAAGTTGACTCATTGTTAGATATGTCATTTGCGTAAACTGTTATATGATTTAACTGAATAAACTTATTCTTATCATTCCAACCTTCATC
Organism: Ruoffia sp. FAM 24228; assembly: GCF_045528575.1. Lineage (NCBI taxonomy): Bacteria > Bacillati > Bacillota > Bacilli > Lactobacillales > Aerococcaceae > Ruoffia > Ruoffia sp. FAM 24228. Next base: position 52,521 of record NZ_JBGQQZ010000002.1, on the reverse strand, counting down.
ATCTCTGAAATCTTCTGAAACTCGTACCCAAGAGAAATTCTTAAAGCGCTCTGTAACTTCATGATTGCCTTGATAGACCCTAGCTATTAACTGAGTTGAATCAATTGTTGCTCTACTTGCTTCCTTTTCTGTAAATGAAATACGCTCAAACTCCATATCTTTTTCAGCGTAGATTCTAATTTTTCTGATATTCTTATCAAAATCAACAATAGGGAAGTTGAACTCTGCATCAGCATATAGCGGTATCATGTCAGTTAAAACAACTTGACCTAAAGCATCTAAAAATTCTACTTTGAACTCATGTATATCTAGCTCATGAACATCTTTAGGCTCTAATGGATAAGGAGTATCTTCACCTTGTGGATTTAATAAGTCATCCTCTGGAATGATAACTTCATCTGCTGTAATAGGTTCTCCAATAATTAACTCATCAATCGTATCAATGATATTATTAGCTACCTTACCAGAGAATCTGAATTCATTATCAGTCTTCTGTGCACCGTAAAGCTCAATGACATGCTCTCCTGCTTGAACAGGTAAATTTGTCGTTGGTCCAACTACTAATTCAGTCTCAAATTGATTGATATCACCAGATAACAGTAACCCATTTGACCCTTCCAATTGAATAGTTAAAGGTTCTCCTTTATGATACTCTTCCAGTATGTCTACTCGTGTATCCTGTAATTGCTTCTGTAAAGCCAAAATATCATCTTTAGATTGTGGATATAGCTCTTTAACATTACCAATAGTGATTGTGTCATTGCTTGGATTCGTTTCAGATGTGGTGATGTTTAGTACTCTAGCTTCAATAGCTAAAGGTGGGTTAAATTCATGGTCAACAAAAATACCAACATCACCTATAGATACGGTATCAGGTAGTTCTTTAAGTTTAACCGTATATTGAGTTGCTGGCTGAGCATGTTTTCTCATGAAATCTAAACCTTCTTTCAACATGTCCTGTTCATCATCTGTGTTAACTGTTAAGATTCGTTCAATCCATAACACCTGACCACCTTTAGGTCTGAAACCGAATTGGTCATTTAAAGTCTTGTTATAGATGACTGATTCACCATTCGGACTGACAAAGATGTCATCTGTATAGCTAATTGTTTTAATGTCTTTAGTATCAGTAGAAGTTCCAGTTGATGGTGTCACAGAAGGTTTAGACCAGTCTGAATTTGCTACTTCATAGATTGCCTGTGTTATAAACTCTGCATGAGCTTGATAACCTGCTGAAGTCATGTGGATGTTGTCTGAACCATAATAACTAGCTTGAGCATAATGAGACCAGTTCACGTAAAAAACATTCGAATATGTCTCTGAAGCTAACATATAGGCACTAGCAACTGAAGCCTTGTGATTCACTGCTGAGTCAGTATCAACTAAGAGTAACTTTCTACTTGAGCCAATCATGTTAACAGCTCTTTGAATCTCGGATGAATTAACACCTCTGTTTGTACCTAATATCATGACTACATAATCATTTAACTGATTCGAGCTAATGATATCTTGTAATTGCTCAAGCGCATCATAAACTTTTGTCGCATGTGTCCACTGTCTTGAACCATAGTTATTGTAGTTAGCTGACTGCCAAGTGAAGTCTTTTAGATGTGGCTCTGTACCTACACCTAGAGAGTCACCAATAACTGTAATAGAACGCTTAGATGTATCATTTCTAGCCTCTGTAGTGATTGAACCACCGACAACTCTAGGCTCAGACGTGCTATTAGATGATGATGGATTAGTCTCACCACCATTTCCACCTGCAAACGCTATTTGGTCCCATTCCTGTAAGTTGTATTGTTCAATGATTCTGATTAGCTTAGAAGGGTAAGCTGGGTCGGTTGCATACCCAGCGTTCTTTAATTCCTGTGATGCTTTCTTATAATCCTTCTCACCAACTACTTTCTTATAGTTGTTTCGTCTCCATTCAGTATTGGTGAAGAATGCACCATGCTCTTCTACTGATTCATTCCAACTATCGTATACTCTAAAGTCTGCATAAACATAGTAGTATCCTTTAGAAGCACTCCATTCTTGGGTTCTGTAGTTAACAGTAGGACCATTCCAGTCTTCCGAATCCTTAATTCCAAATAGATTAAAATTTGGACTTTTAGCAAGGTCTGACCCTCCCCAACCAGATTCTAAAGCTGATTGAGCTCCTGTTATAGATGGTAATATCTTATGTTTCTGCCATCCATTTATTGCACCTTCTTTTATCTGATTTAAAAAAGATTGACTCATTGTAGTTATCTCCTCCTTTTCAATTTATCGTGATATAAAAAGAGACTACTCAATGTAGCCCCTTTAAACGTCCATCACTCTGTAATAACCATTTACATTTGTGATAGATTTCTGTGTGATAATTCCTAATTCTGGTGTAGCACTATGTACAATTCCAGCTCCACTGTTTGGAGTTCCAAGTAATATTGCTACGTGCCCACCACCATGTTGAACTACTAAGTCACCCCTTCTTGCCTCAGATGCTGATATCTTCTTAAATGGTGATTTCTGTTGTGCAATGGTATATGTAGTACATCTATGATTAATTCTGAAGCCAGCGTATCTATAGGCTTCATAAATTAAACCTGAGCAATCGTTCGCTTTAAATGCAACTCCACCCCACACGTATCTACCACCGACTTGTGATAATGCTCTTTTAACAGCCCCTTCAACCTTTGAACTAGTAGGCATATTACTAATATGTCCACCAATCTTTACTTGTGGGTTCTTATTTACTAGTCTGAATACGTAAAGGGGACTACCAGCTCTTCCTTCAACTGGTGTACGTGTAATCCCATTATCCCTAAAGTTACAGTGGATAATCTGATTATTACTTAAGAATACTCCTGTGTGTCCACTTGCACCAGCAGATGCACTACCTTTTGCTCCTGAAAGGAATATATCTCCTCTTCTAGCCTCCGAACGTTTAATCTCGTACATTAACTTGTTCGTCCCAATATCGTTCCATAAACTCACTGTAGAGCCTAGGTAGTTGATATTAGGTTTAAATCCAGCATAGAATAAAGCTGAGTATAATGCTGATGAACAATCATAACTTGAAGGTCCACTTCTAGCGCTCATAGAATAAGTTACTTTACCTTCCCTATCAGCAAACCACTTAATCATCTTATCCATCATCTCATCATGTGCTGATTTACTTGGTGCCGTTGAAACATTAGATGAAGCAGATGTGTTTGATACTTTAAGTGTTAAAGGATTATCAGATGAACTTGAATAGTTTTTCTTAGTTGTATTGTCAGACGTGTTATAGCCAAATGACTTAATAACTGACCACATTAAGTTCTTAAATGTAGCATGATTATTCTCAAAAGTAGGACTATATTTATTCAGAAAAGCCTCATAATTAGCTTGTCCTGTTTCCACGTAATTATATCTTACTAGATGGAACCAATCCGCAATCCCTGCTTCTTTTGTTGAGTATTTTCTCCACTGTGAACCTGCATAGGTTACAGACTGATAACCACTTGTCCATCTGATACACCCATAGTTATAATCCACTTTACCTGGATGTGCTCGTCCAAATGTAGTCTCTTTCGCCCAAACACCTAATACTGCACCTACAGCAATCCCATAATAATCAGCATAGTCTTTAATCTTCTGACCTTGACCCACTAAAGGTGAATCTGGATAGAAGTTTCGTAGGAATGTATCAATGTAAGCACCTGTTACATGAGGTGGGTCTGCTTGATTCATATTAAACTTATTAACTTCTGCTAAGTTCCAGCCTGATGTACTAAGTCTAGTAGCGCCTGTCGCTTTAGAAGCATCGAACTGCTTAGCAACTGGTTGCTCATACTTCTTAGTAGTGACTGTTGTCTGTTTATTTGTCGTAGTTGAACCTGCTGATTGAGACGTTGTTTCTTTACCTTCTATAATTAGTTTAGTCACAACATTATCTATATTGACTTTTCGCTCAATACCTTCGATAAAATCATCAGAACTTAATCTGAATCCATTATCTCCCTCTAGACGTTGTTTAACTATATGAATGTAAAACTGCGGTGCACCTGGTGTGTCAATTAATGTCTCAAAATAGAACTCGACACTGAAGTCAGATGCAATCTTTCTTATTCTAGCTAATAATGTCTCACTATTAGTGTATTCGAGTTGTAAACTTGTATTTGACTCATTATCTCCAACTTCCCAACCAGTCTCTTTCAAAACATTATTTAGATAGAATGATATCGGTTGAGCTGTGGCTGGTAGTTCTTGTTTTGTAACTATCTTATTAATCAAGTTTAATGATGTGTCTTCCATATAGACTTTCTTATACCGTCCAACATCATGAATAGTCATAATTGTCCCTAAAACTCTGACACCCTGCCTATTCAGGAAGGTTATATAATGACCTTCCTTGAGATGTACTGCTTGAGGGCTATCTTTAGGTGAGCTAAACTCTAATGTATAGATACCACCATCAATGCTTGTCGATAGCTTATCTTGAGTAAAATGTAATCCATTTTCTGTATTATTGTCCATCCAACATAGTCTGTTGAATTCTCTATCAAGTATTTCCACATTTTTCAAAAACTAACACCTCCTATCTAAAACGTTCTTGAAATTCTGCCGTTACCGTTGGTAAGGCTGACCAGTCACTAGTGACTATTTGTAATTCATTAGGTCCGTAGTCTATATCAAAGAACTTCGAATCTACATCATGTAATCCTTGGAACGTGATACCGTTGTGAATAATCTCGCCAGTTGAGTTATCTATAACTAGTCTATCTCCTTTAGTGAATGTGTTCGCTACCTTAGCAAACCTATCACCTTCATTTAACCTATGAACGGTCATTGAATTGATTGAAGCACGGCTAAATGGATTCGTATTATCCCATGTACCACCGATGACTAACACTTTTGATGCTGTTAGGGTAGATAGATGATTACTACGTGTTGAATAGCTAACCGTTCTTTGTCCATTTGATGATTGCGTTTTCGTTTTCCCAACACCTGACTTGTTAGCTGTTACATCTTCTTCATTCATCCAATATATCTGTACACCTGAGTAAGTGATAAGATATTGCTTCTTACCTTTCCAATTTCTGGTTGCTTGCACTCTGTTTGCTCTACCTCTAGTAAAACCTTGTATCGAATGACCTACACCATCGTATCCATAACCATACCTGGCACTTGTTTTGATATATACAGTTGAACCAACACTAAACTTCTCTACAACTGAACTAGATGAATTTACGTTCTGATTCTTACCTGAGTCCCAAATCCATGTAAATCTATCTCCTTCTTTAGTCATCTGAACGTTTCCATTGAAACCATTAGGGAATTTAGCTGTCTTAACTATCTTAGACTTATAATTACCTTGTCCACTGAAATCGTTTACCTTAGCTGTCATAGTCACTTCGTTTGAGTTATTCAGAACATTGTATATTGAAGTAGTCATAATCGGTTTATTGTCCTTATCCATCAACACAATTAAGAACATACCTGTGTTAGATAAGTTGTTAGACTGGTCTTCAAATGTGATTCGAGATTGTAATCTAAAGTTAGTTAGTCTATGTATTTCATCTTGAATTGTATTGAAGTTTCTATAGTAGCCAAATGAGTTCCAATAATAACCTGATTTAGGTGCTGTTGATTTAGTAGGTTTAATACCCCAATCATCAAAACTAGGTTGTCCTGTTCCTAAACTCAACTTATTATAATCAGGAACCCATAAACCACCTGAATGATTATCTGAAGCTAATCGAGTCCAATCACTCATGTCTGACTCATGCATTTCTTCATTCATAGCAAGTTGTTGCATAGGTAATTCAATAGTTGTCTTTTGTTGCTTATCTCCTAGTGCAATAAATCCATTAGGTGCTACAATACTTAAAAAGCCTGAGTCAGATGGGAAAGTTATATCAAATTTAGGAACTGTTGGTGCTGTACCGTTGTTGTTAATTAAGATTACTCCTAGCCCATCTGAATCAACTACCTTAGCACCTTGTGATGAATACCAATAGCTATCTTGTGATTTGAATGAGATAGTTGCATCTCCTCCACTGAATCGAGATGTTAACTCAATTCCTCCATCAAGTTCAGCCATTAGATATCTGTCCTCTACACTACTTATGATTAAAGGTTTAGGTTCACGTGTGAATAGTATCTGGTTTAACTTATCAAGATTGTATTGAATATCATTCTTAATAGTAATATTTACATCTACCTTTAGTCCTTCACCTCTTGGTGCAACATAAGGTAATACGCTACGTACCATGCAATAGTCTGTTATCTTATAACTGTCATAATAAACGTCTAATATCATCCTATAATGCACCTCCTTGAATTCTAATATTTCTGTTATCGTACAATTCGTTTAACTCATTAATGTCATCCAATATCTCTTCTGACAATGAACGTCCATTTATTTTTACATCAGTATCTTTATCTAATAATCGTCTCATTAAATAAGTCATCTCTTCTAATAAACTTCTATTATTCGTTTGTGCTTGTGTTGGTTGTGGTGCTTGTGCAAATGTATATGTACTAGCTACAGCCACATCTGGTACTGAGAACGATGTATCTTTAACATCTTTAGCAATTGAGTTCAATGCTTTATCAACAAACTTAGCACCTTTATCAACACCGACTGCCACACCTTCTGGCAATGCTGAACCAATTGGAATCATAACCTTTGCTGGTGAATTAATCTGGAATACACCTTTTAATGTATCTGTAATACCAGAAGCTTTATTACTTACCCAGCTAACCATTTCATCCCATTTGCCTGCTATACCATCCCATAATCCTTCGACTATACTTGTACCTATACTGAATAGATTGATACCTTCTAAGAAACCTGTGACTTCATTCCACTTCTCTTTAATCTTTCCAGGTATCTTTCCAAACCAATCAACTACTGAGTTATACATATCAGTTACTTTTTGTGTAATGGAATTCTTCATATCAGTAAACCATTGAACCACTGAGTTATAAGCTTCCTGTGTTTTAGTTGATACACTAGATACTATTTGACTGAACCAGTTAGTAATAGAAGTCCACATGTTTGATACAATTCCAACAACTGCTGTACTTACGTTGTTCCAGATATTAGACAACATTGGTCCAATTGTTTCCCAGTTCTGCCACAACGTATAAACTATAGCGATAAGTGCTGTAATAGCTACTATAGTTAAGGTTATCGGACTGGTTAGGACTGCCATAACAGTAGCAAATGCTGTAGTAGCAAAGGTTGCTATTGTCGTTGCTAATGTGTAAGCTCCTATAGCTGTTGCAACAATACCTAAGCCTATTATCAATCCTTCTAGTAATGATGATAAGATTGGATGCTGTTCTGACCATAGTTTGTACCGTTCAATCACTGAATCAATCACTTCTGGTATTTCTACGATTGCTGATGTGACACCTTGTATTATTGGTATCACTGCTTCCAATATCGGAGCTCCAACAATAGCTAAGAAGTCTTGCCATGCTTGTTTAAGGTTACCCATGACATTCTCCAGACCATCTGCCTCTCTTGCTGACTGTCCCATAGCACCTGATTGCTCTTGCATATTTGTAACATATTCAGTTCTCGTTGCCATCTTAGTTGCTTCATCTAACTTCTGCCATTCTGCTGTAGAAGATACTACTCCTTGTTCAATTGCAAACTGTGCTAATTGAGCATCTGTTGCGAATACACCTACAGACTCTCCTGCCTCATAGTTACCTTTTACAAAGCTGGTTATTGATGCTTGTGCGCTCTCCATACTTACATCATAAAAAGCAGCCGCATCTGCTGAAGCTATGGTAGCCTTTTCAGCTACACCCATCGCATCCTCTGCTTCCATCCCAACTCCTTTGAACATTGATGTGAGTTGTGTAAAGCCAGGTTTAACACGGTTAGGAAGCATACCAAACTCATCAGCCATGTCACCAATCATGCCTGTTGCTTCATCTTGCATGTCTCCAAACACTTGCCCAAATTGAGCTTCTAATGCTTGTGCATTGGCTGAAGCTTCTACTGCTAACTTCCCAAAGTCAACCATTTTATCTACTGCAAACACTGTACCAATAGCCACTGAAGCCTTCTTAAAGAACCCTACCATCTTATTCGTTTCTTTCTCAGCTTTGCTTGTTACCTTTTCAATACTCTTTGTTGCATCATCTACCTTAACCTGTATTTCACCAGCGAATTCGAATAAATTATTCAGTTTTCTCACCTCTCTTCTTCGATAGTTATGCTGAGAATATCTTCAGCTTGTTTCATAATTTCATCTTCTTCTTCTTTTGATAATGACTTAACTTTAGCTTTAGACTTCTTCGTAGACTTTCTTTTAAAGTCATCAAATGAGTCTTCAACATCTTTATGTATCCAGACATCCCAAATCTTTTCTTCATACGTTTCTTCAATGAGATAGAGTACGAAGTCTCTGTAGTCATCATCTAACTCGAATGTAGATAGTAGTTCATTTACATTGCTGTATCGTTTGTAGAGGAGGTCTTTGAACTTGTGCTCCCCAAATCTGATAATGAGGATAGCTGTTTGGTAAAATTTACAAGCTCTTCCTTCTTGAAGAACGCAACAATTAATCCGATATAGTCTTCAAAGTCTAAATCCATAATTGTCGCAACATCTGTTTCAGTTAAATCTGCTAAGAAAGCATTTAATTCATCTTGAACTTCTGGTAACTTCTCTGTCAAAGCTTCAACCAATACTGCAATTAAGTTACTCCCTTTTTTCCTAACATCTTCCATTGCTTCTTCTGGTGTTGAGCTATTAGCAAATACCTCTGATACTAAATCTTTAACACCTAATTTTGATAATAGTCGCAATATCGTGAACGTATCTTGACCTTTTAGTTTTCTCATATCTAATGTCATATGTTATCTACTCCTTAAATTTAATATAAAAAACATCGATTCTAAGAACAGTTAGCATATGAATGGTCACATGCCAATCTGAATTGAGCTTAGAATCGATATTTTTAGGCATATTTTACTTGATTATGTTGATTATTCACTTCTAAGTGCTGGGAAAATCACACGTAATGGTAATGCTCTATCTGCCACTTGACCTGCATCAGCATGACCTCTTAATGTCATAGTTACAATCGCTTCATTGTTGTCTTCTACTGAAAACTCTAATCCGCCATCAGATAATACGTTGTCTAAAATAACAATGATAGGGTCATCTGAACCACTGTAGCGACCAACTAAACCAATATTAGTGATATAGTCAGAATTCTCTAATGTACCTTTACCTGTTACAATCGTTGCACCTTCTGGAGTTGTTTCACCATCTCCAGTTGAGACAGTACCATTGATTCCCATTTTGATTGTCTCAGCTGTTACTTCCTTAATATTTACTGACATTGATGCTGAAGCTGATTGTAACATCTTAGTCCCCACTGCATCTGTAAATACACCATCAATTTCTACTGTTCTATATTCTTGCTCTACTGATACAGATGACCCACCTGATGTTGCTCCGATAGGTTCACCTTTGAATTTACCTTCCATCGCATCAAATTCTAGGTTCTTATATAGAGCTCCTGCGTCCACAATGAAGTGTTTTGGCGTTTCAGCTGAATAACCTGTTGTTCTTACATTTTCTAATACCATTAAATATCATCTCCTTTAATTTTCCAATCTACCTTTACAATCAACTGCAATTCTCGTCTTTGTATTGAGTCGTTCTGTGTTGGTATATCTAAACTTCTACCAGTTCTTATATAGACAAACGCTTTGTCTAACTCTTGATAATTCTTATTTAATCCATTAATTAACCTGTTTTCTAACTCAAGTATATTCTTACTTGAAATACCGTAATCGAATATATTGATTGTCACACTAAACTCATCTCGAATATCATCTATGGGTGTGGATTCATAGTTATAAGTTAGGTATGGATACTCGACTGTCTTACTATGGTTCCACTTGTAATGTGATTCTTTATGTATTTCTTTTAATTGTTTATTTAGGAATGATGTAAACCAGACTAAATCCATTTAATCACCTACCTTTTTTAGTTCATCTTTGATTGCTTTTTCGATATTGTTTACATTGTCTTTGAATGCTGGTTCAAGAAAAGGCTGAGGTTTCTGTCCTGTTGTAGTCACCCATTCACCATTTGGCTTCTGATATGTCCAGGGAGTTTTACGTCCTAAACCATTCGTTGCGAACTCACCAGTACCTTTTTCAACAAAGATAGCGTATTCAGTGTTTGTTCCAATATATCCAGTGATAGTATTCGTTCTAGCCCCTTCAACATAGTTATTAATAGACTGACCTAATTTCCCTGTATCCACTGGAGCATTAAGTTTAGCTTGAGTCTCAACTGTCTCTGAAGCCTTAGTAACTCCTTTATAAACCGCATCCTGTAATTCTCTGATAATTTTGTCTGAATTGTCTTTAAAATTTGTCATAACATCACTTACTTAAAGATTATCTCTAAAGTAACTGGTGAGGCTTCTGTAATAGTTATGGTATAGATAAATCCAGCTACCTCTTTTGTCTGGTATGAGGAGTTGTCAAAATATCTTTTTGCTCTGATGTATTCTCTATCAATAGCAGTATTGTTTCCAAAAAATTTCGACCCTCCCCTTAAGTAATCTGTACCATTAAAGAAATATCCAATTGACCCTACTTCAAACCCATCAATAAACATGTTTTGAATCTCTTCAGGTCCACCTCTGTCTTTAATCATCTGAATTAGCTCAGGAGATTTAATCTCAGGTAAGTATGTAGTTACATTGCCCACCTCACTACCCATATAACCAATATTACCTACATATTCATAAATAATATCTTTGGTAGGTTCAACATACTCAAATAGCTTTTGCTGTCCTAAGTAGACCGCATTAATAAAATTGTCTCCAAAATAAATTATATTGTGTTTATTAAAATTAATATTCATATCAATCCACCACCAGATAGAGAGTATTTAGGTCCTTAACTTCCAAACTGTCATAATCGGCTTGGGATATTGCTTGATACCTTAATGAGTCTCCTTTCGGACCAGTTTCACCCTGTAAGCCTTGTTCTCCTTGTGGACCTTGTAGACCACGTTCACCTTGCTCACCTTGTTCTCCTTGTGGACCTTGTAGACCAGTCTCTCCTCTTATTCCTTGCTCACCTTGAATACCTTGAGGTCCTTTGGGACCTTGCACTCCTTGAGCACCAGATAAGTCAGAGATATACTTAAATTCCTCACCGCTCCATAAATACAACCTTGCATTATCAGGGTCATTAACATTATCTGTACTAATCATGACAAAATCATTCTCTGATAATTCCTCACCATTCAACTTATCAACAGAACTAAATGTTTTAGCAATAGTGAATCCCTTACCATCGACACCTTGTTCACCTTGAATCCCCTGGTCTCCCTGTGGTCCTTGAGGTCCTTGAGGTCCTTGAGGACCAGTATCACCTTTAGCACCACGCTCTCCTGTATCGCCTTTTGGTCCTTTTAAAGCATTGAAAAAATCATGTATTGTACCAGCATTGCCACTGTCTAACCAAATCTCATAAGCTGATTTACCATCATTTCCATTTAATCCTTGTAAGCCTCGTTCACCTTTTGGACCTATATCACCTTTCTCACCCTTTGGACCCATTGGACCCATTGGACCTCTAGTGGGTTCTAAAGCCCTTAACTCTACTCTAGTCACATAATCAGATAAGTCTATGTTTTTAATATCTATTACTAAGTCTGCTAAATCATCATGGGTTACAAAATATGTGGAGTCCACATCGTTAAATACATATTCAGTAATCATATCCTTAAAATAATCTTCGAGATAATCATCAATGACTTCTCGTTCACTTATCTGTCGTTCAAATTTCAGATAAATCTCCAGATGGTCATCATATCCTGTTGGATTATCAACAAACGTAATCCTGTATCTCATGTCATCAAAATCTACTACCATTTGTTCTCTAATTACATCTTTATAATCTGCAAACCACTCTGTAATAAGAATGTGAGTTGACTGTTCAACTGATGCATTTTGTACGTTGTTCTCATTCGTACCTGTCATCAAATCCAAGAATCCACTTGAGATTAATACCGTCTGATAATCTTCTTCATATCCACCAATTCCATCTTCCACTTGTATGAGCTGTTTAACTACAAACTTGTCCATCCTATCACCACCTAATCTTTCTATATTTTCTAATAAACGACCAATATGATGATGGGATTCCTTCAACATTATCAGATGAGTTCACATCATGATAGGTTACTGATGTTCTACTAACACGTTCTGTCTTCACACCAGTCTTATTAGCCATCTTAGCCTGATATCTGATGATTTCCTTCAAACTATTTGCTATGTCAACTGGATAGTCTATTTTAACTACGAACGCACCTCTATCAGTAGAGTCAATGAATTCAGAATCAACTGTTAAGATGTTTTTACTTACAGATATGATGTTATATAACCCATCATTAAATTTGGTCCCAACAATCTCAACTCTGTCTCCAACTTTAAATCCAATGATTTCATCAGCTGTAATTATTCCATTATCGAAGAAAGACAAATTACGATTCTTGATATGTTTATGGTGGAATTTATTATTAGTTAGTGTTCTTACTTTTTGCTCCAAAGCATCGATATCATCTTGCGTGATTGATTTATCTATCTTCTTTGCATCTAAAAGTTTTAGCATTTTACCACCTCTTTATATTTATTCTAAAAAAAATGGGACGACTACCAACTGCTTGATAATCGTCCCTAGTGTTATTTAATTGTTAACTATTATCCTGCTGGAGCTTCAGCTGGTTTTAGCTTGATGTAAACAACTGCTAATTCATCAGCTGATACTACTTTTCGTCCGTAAACGTTTAATCCTCGAACAATATCACCGAATGAGTCAGTAGCTCTATTTGATTCTGATTTAACTACTTGATTAGCGAACGATGTAGCTTTAGAGTTACCTCCAACTGCGGCTGTATAGTTAGTTGTAGCTTTTAAGTTGTTAGACTCAATAATATCAAATCCTCCAACACGACCTACAACTCCTGAAGCTAATACAGTTTCATTTTTAGTAAAACGTGAATCCTTAGCTAATAATCCGATTGCAAATGGTGGTAATACTAAACGGCGGTTAGCTTTTGAAACATTCTTCTCGTTTAGTGTAACACCTAAGTCAACAATTGTGTCATAGATATTATCTTTATCCACTTCAATTGGTGTACTTGCTGAACCAACCTTGATTCCTGCTCCAGTTGCCATTACTTCATACAAGTCTTTATCAAGTTGCTCAGCCATTGCTACACCAGCACGTTCAGTGGCATTATCAACAATAGAGATATTAGATTGTGCTTCTTCAATATCATCAACAATGAAGTTATAAGATTTAGCTGTGTCGATAACTAATGTTTGTTGAGTAGAAGTTAGCGTTTCTGGTGTACCTAATGTACCGTTGTAATCTGAAACTGTTACATTTCCAAATTGGTTGATTTTTACGGTATCACCCATGTTAGCAATTTCACCTTGGTAGTCTGTGTTTACCATTGCTAAAGCTGATAAGTTTGCGTCCAAGTGATTAGCTAAACGTGCGCTCCAAATAGTTGGAATAAAATTCTTCATAGTCATAATTTAATCATTCTCCTGTTTTAAGTCTTATTGACTGTATTTTTTTGTAAATAAATAAGCCTTCTTATGAGGCTTTTGTTTCTTCTTGTTCTTTTAAATAATCTTCATAGTACTGCCAATGGTAACCGCCAGAGGTTTTGCTTTTACCTTTACAACAATTTGATATTGCTGGAGGGACGACTCCACAGAACTGTGAAGCTTCTAAAAGAGTGTCAAATACCTCTTCAGTATCTAAATTAATTACTTTCGTTGCTGTAGGAGATAGCTTTCCAGATTTCCCATACATAGAATTATTCTTACCTGAAGCTTTCATGCTCATTAGTTTTTTAGTTTCCTCTGTATGTTTCATCCCTGTTCTACCAGTTAAAACACCATTCTCCCAATTTCTTTTACTAGCTTTTCCAATCTTAACCTTAGTCTCTTTTGTATGCTTCTTACCTCTTCTAGAATTTCCCATTTTTATTCTAGTCTCTTCTGAAGCTATACAACCTAATCCTCCACCGTCTAAATTCAACCCATTAGGCGATAAAGTTTCTAGTTTAGATATCCAATATATTTCTTTTTCATTTAACTCGTCTTCATTACTCGCAAAATCAATCTCTTCAACAGTAAAATTATCTTTACCATATTTATTAATTGAGTGAGTTAATAAAGAGAAATATTGTCTATTGTTACAATGCTGTCTAAACCTTGTCTCTATTGGTTGTATTGTTTGCCCTACATACTGCTTACCATTAATCTGATTGGTGATTAAATAAATAACTCCATAAGTCATCTAACCACCTTTCCTATTGGTTAGATAAGCTTTCACTAATCAGAGACCAATTGCTATTTATCTCTTCTGTAGATAGATTGCTCAGTTCATCAAATGAGTAAGTCTTATTACTATCACCTTTCTCAAGTGGTTTACTGATAATCTCTACATCTTCTTTCTTGTCTTCTTTCACTTCTGTTTGAGTACCAAAATGACTTGGCAACTCTTCTTTGAGCTTATCTACCAACTCATCAACCTTCTCAACATCTTCAACTTCACCAAGTTTAAACATTAAATATTCAGTATCTTGCCCACCTTTAGCTGTCAGCGCTTCTTTTACTTTTTGAGTTTTTCGCTCGCTATCAAGTGTTGCTTGTGCCTCTTCATATTTAGTCTTGTAATCCTCTAGTTCAGATTGAATTTGTTCTAAACCTTCTTTAGACTCACTAGCTTTAGAAATAGTCTCATTAGCTTCATCTAGCTTAGTCTGCAATGCCTCTACAGCTTCTTCATGTTTTTGTTTTTCTGCGTTCAATGCTTGACCATGCTCAGCAAAAATCTTATCAACCACTTCTTTACTTAGTTCCAATTCGTTTAATAGATAATCTCTTTTCATTTTTTTATTCTCCTTCATAATGTTTTACTTGGTATGACCAAGAGTTGGATTAGTCATTTATCGCATGACTGCGAACAGTTAGTTTAATGACATAACTAGGTCAATACAAATTAAGCCTCAAGCTAGTGTTTAGCTTCAGACCACTCTTCATATGTCTTATAATTTACCAATTCTGTACCTGTCTTATTGCCTTCTTCATCATATACACTTACACGTCTCGTTATAGGCTTATTGTCTTCAATTAAAGTTACAACCTTGCAACGACAATGGATGTCTTCTTCAGCCACTCCAAAACCACCTGGGGCTTTAGCTGTTGAACCATTCACTTCGAACTCTTCATCTATCCCAACAACCTGACCATCTAGGTGTTGATGTGAGCCACGTGTGCGATTATCTAAAGATGATACCCACATCTTCTTAGCCTCTATACCAAGTGATTCAGCATGTTCCATACTGTTTTGTTTAGCTGTACCACTAACACGTGTACTCTCAGTCCTAACTATTCGAATAGCTTTGTTGTATTCAGTGTTAAGTTCCTTCTGTAACACGTCTTTGATATCAGGCATAAGCTCCTTAGCAATCTTCTGAGATGATACACCAGTTAGCAAAGTATTGTCTAACCTATTCACGACACGTCCAGCTAATTGTTCTGTGTTAGAGTACAAGTTCTCACTCAATCTCTCAGCTAGTTCATCTTCACTAAAGTTAGCTAATGAATAAGCTTGATTCAAATCAACTCGATTGAAGTCTATATTTAGATGTTGTGTCGCATCATAAAACACTTCATCCCAGCCTAATTGTTGCTTCAATTGTAAATATGATAAGCTCTCATTCATTATCTCTTCATAGTTCTCATACAAAACACTATTCACTTGACTCTGCATGTCTTGTAATGTTGATGCTCTAAACAACTGCCAAAACTTAATCTTATCTTGACTGAGCAAATCTTCCATCTCAAACTCTAGTGTCTTCAATGTCTTCTCAAATATACTTTTCAACCGCTTCTCAGTCGCTTTATCAGCCTTACCAGTGATTCTAGCTAACTCTTTCTGCCACTTATTCAGCATCTTACTCACCTACGTTTAAAGGTTCAATGTAATCCTCACTCTTAATCAGCTTAATGACTTCATCTGATTCTAGTCCTAACTCTTTAGCCAATAATTCAGCTAATAATTGTGAATCTAATATCAATGATGTATTCATAACTGCATTGATTCGAGTTAGCAATGCTTGTGCTTGTAAGTTCTCTTGCTCTGCAAGCTCCTTTTCATTTGTCAAAGCTGAACGATTGAATACAACTTCTATCTCTGACACATCAAATGATTGGTTAGTTAGCTCTTTGATGTTCTCTAGAATCAACTCTAACATCTGATTTAGCACCTTTCTCAATCTCGTTTCTGTCTTATTAGCTTTGATGTCTAACAATGAATATCTACTCTTAATTCCAATGTTAGTTAAAGCTCTATCACCATTTGAATTACCTGAACTATCAAAGCTCATTGAGAATCTATAGATAGCTTCCTTATCAATATCTAGCTTAGCTTTTCGTGCTTCATATTTAACATCTAACTGATGTACGTCTAATCCACCATCCTGTGATACTCCAATGGTCTTTCTAGTTTGTAAGTTGTTAACTAGATTATCTAAGCTATCACCTTCAAAGCCTCTTACAGCGTAGATAGGATAGTCAAACTCTTGTAGATTGTTAGATAAACTTGAAGCATTTAAGTCGTAGTTATCGATTAAGTCTTTGATACCATTTAAATCTGTCGTTTGCTGTTTGTTGTTCTCCATTAATAGAATAGGGAGATTCTGAGCCACATTTGGCTTATACAGTGTGTCACCTTTCTTCAGCATTCGATAAGGCTGTGGGTTCATAGTCTTTGTCTTATCAATAGCATATGAGTTATTATTCTTCACAAAGTAATATACACCTTCTGCTGTAAACACTTCAGCCTTTTGAATCGTTTTCTGCTTACCATTTTTATCAGCTTTCACTGTATAATGTCGAATCACTTGAGATAGTTCACCGTATTCATCATTCAAGAATATTAGATTGTATGAATCAGCAATCTCGAATCTTATCATCCCTTTGCTGTCATAATAATAGTGAACTCCTTCTCTCCCTTTTAATGATGCTCCTTCGACTAAATCATTTAAAAGTTGATGGAAATTGGGGTCTATATAATTCTTTAACAGTGACTCCAGTTGCTCATTATTAGTCTTGAACTCTATCTGTTGACCTAATAGATAATTAACTTTTTGGTCTATGATTTCAGTATAAAATGGATACGGAATCTTAATATTGCTACGATTTTTCTCTTCTTTGGTTACACCATCTGAGTCAACGTAGAATAAACGATAATCTAAAATATCATGCTCCTTTTCATAGTAGCGTTTAGAGACTTTCATATCTTTCTTTTCAGTTGAAATCAAGTCTTGATTGATTATTTTAGTTAGCTCTGCACTTGCACTATATTTTGTTAAATCTATCAATTGAACACCTCCTTTGTTGTTGTAATGACTATACTAGCCAATTACTTGCTTGTCCTTCCATCTTGTCATATATACCTGTCAATGCATCAGGTGCATCATCATGTTTATTCTTGCCTTCTCGCTGATAACTCATTAAGTCCTCATACAGGTCTCTCCAGCTCGTCTCCCATCCATCTGGGAAATAAACGTTCTGTTGTACCCATGATGAAGCTGTGAGTATCCTTGCAACTTTGTTCTTACTTTGATGGAACCATCTGATTACTGTTCTATTAGAGTCATACTTTTCTTTCATAATCCTCTCAACATTTCTAGCAAATCCTCTACCACCATTGTTACTTTCTATGTGTGCTAAGTTGACTCCATTTTCTATTAGTTTCTTAGCCACTAGAGGTTCTGTTATCTCCATAGAGTCTTTAGTATTTATATAGTCAATCACATAAGCTTGTTTATCTTTGATACCGTAGATTAACCCTGTGAGCTTATCACTACCAGTGTCCGCTGTATCAATGTAAGCCTCAATCCTCTCAAACTCAGGTAATGTCTCATAAGTCTTAAATTCCTTGTAAAGTCTCCCCTTAACATCAATAGGTTCTTGCTGATAGTTGGATGAAGCAATTTCAGGACTCATTGTTCTGCTCTTTCTCTCATACTCTTCCAGTGATAAGATATCATCACATAGCATTGTTCCATCATCTTGTTTAGCCTTTAAGTTGATATGCTTAACCTTATAGCCAATCTCAGGTAAGTCACTCAATGCTTTACCAGCTAAGTCCTTACTGTTCCAACGTGTCATGATGAGAATAATTTTACCACCTGACTCTAGTCGAGACAGCATAGTATCTGTAAACCAAGTCCAATGGTCTTCTAATACTCTAGCATTGTTAGCTTCCTCAGCGTTCTTTATCAAGTCATCAATTAATATTAGATTAGCTCCCATCCCAGTAGCTGTACCAGTTGGTGAGGTAGCAAGGTAGTTTGTCTGCTCTGAACCCTCTAATGCCCACTGACTAGCCGATGCTTCACCATACTTAACCTTTGTATCAGCAAATATATCATTGTAGACTAGATTTTTATCTAACTTCTCAGTCGCAATAGTGTTCCTAACACCCTTAGCAAAAGTAGTAGATAGTCGCTCATTATATGAAGCTGTCATAATCTTTGTCTTATAATCTTTACCTAATACCCACGTTGCTAACATCTGTGCACTCAATGACTTACCATGTCGAGGTGGAACGTTTATAATTAATATATCATCCTCAGACTCTAAAAACTCTTGCATTGAGTTTGTGAGTAGAGCTAAATAGCTTCTATTCTTCTTGTAAAAATTAGGCATCATCAATTGACAATACATATAAAAGTCTCTTCTCGCTAACTCTTTCTTAGCTTCTAAAACTAGCTCTTTACTTATCTTCATCTTCATCATCTGCTTTAGCGATAAACGCAACTAATTCCTCTGCTGACAACTCAGTCATTGGATTATTTACTACATTCACTTCAGATTTAGCGGTTACTTCAGATATATCAACAGCTTTATGACCACTTCTATCTAAAATATCTCTCACGGCATAAAAACGTACTGTGTCTGAATCTGAGTCAAGCAACTCATTTAATGTTCTAAATGCTTTACTTGTCATGTTCTTCAACACTTCTCTTTCCATCTTAAACTTCAGCTCTTGAAAGCGTTCATCTTTTTTCCAGTTGATTATCGTTTGTTCTGATACCTTTAACTTGCCAGCGATTTGCTTTTGATTTAACTCACCGCTTAACATCAACTCAATACATTTTCTCCATTTCGTATTCATAGCCCACAAATCACCTCCAAGTTAAAATTTGTACAATAAAAAAAAGACATCAAGCTAATGATGTCTCAGCTTCTCACAGCTTGTTTTCCTCTACTATCTTGTTTACTCTCTCTATTTCCTCTTCCAGTTTATTAACTGAAATATCATATGCTTTTTGGTAAATTCTGTATTTTTTGTATAAACTAATGAAATAATCAATTGTTGTAAAAGTTGCAAAAAACATTGCAAAAAACATTAAAATCATTAAGATATTCATCATTAATAATCATCTCCATTTTAATAATTTATTCTGGTTTTGTATCATCATTAAAATTGCTAAACTTAGTTCTAACCTTTTTAACTCTAGCTCTTCTTTTAGCTTTTCGTTTAGCTTTGATTTTCTCAGCATTCACTACACCATTTATAGCTCCTGCTACACCTGCTATAATAAACACCCATAAAACTATCTGTCCCATATTAATCACTCCTTTTATCATTATTTTAATTAAATTATCTTGTTACGCTTTAAAAATCTATAATACTCTTCTATCTCACTCTCACCCAGAACATCATACTCATTGCCACTGAACAGTTTGTCAAAGTATTCTCTTAAATACTCATCCCTAAATAATACTAATCCATTCACTGTCTCAGTCTGATTAGCGCTCCTGGCATTGTATAATAATGAATGGTGTCCAGTATGTCTTTTATTCCATTTTCTAGTCCAGTAAAATTTCTTTCCATTTATCGGTATGTATGATTTCCTATCACCCTTCTTTGCTAAATGCTCCCTACTATATTTACTATCTCTCGCTACATGTATATAGTAAAATCTATCCTCTAACAGAATGGTAATATCTGAACCAAAGTTGTAATCCAAGTAGAACTCTTTATCACTTCTTGGCATCTTAACATCATAATTATCTATAACATACTCTTCTACCTGAGCCTCAATCACGTAACTATTATAAGTTCTATCTAATCTACTTTTAACAGCTCTGATTAAATCCTCATCCCATGTAAAAGTATGATTACCTAATGAGTATCCACACCATTGATTTGGGTTATCGGCAAAGAATTCTTCGGCTCGCATCAGCCCTCTCTCTATGTATTCTTTTTGACTTGGAATTCGTCCAAATTCTTTTTTTAAGGCATCGAATAAATCGACAACCCCATACCCATGAACCTTTTCAAAATATTCATTCGTGAAACGCTCAATATTCACTCTCTCAAATTCTTTAGTTGTTAATAATTCTTTTATTTTCATTAATAATTCTCCTTGATTAGAAGAACTATCAATTTACTCTCACACCCTCTCTCACAAAATTGATGTTCGTATTTTATTTTATTTCTATTCTTTATTTTTAGTGTATATCTCTGAATATCTAGTCAAAATATCAGATAAGTTATCATCCATTTCGTACAGCCAGAATCTATTTTGAGTTCTCTCATTTATATCTGAGCTTAATACCTCTACTCCGTGACTTTGAATGAACTTCATTTGCCTGTATGAATAGCACTTGTAGTATAATTGCTCCCCTCTATCAATCATTTAAATCAACTCCTCTATAATCTCTTTCATCTCTATAATGTCAGTGCACATTACCATAACAAAATATGATTATATTGATTTCAATTTATTGATTATACAGTATACATCTGAACTTCTTCTGCTTTAAAAATATTTTCATCTTCATAAACAATTGGATGACCTAAGGTATTTATGATTTCTGCATACTTTACACCCTCATCTAACTCAATTAATTTACTACGTAATCTCGGCTTATTATTAAACCTCAAATTCAGCTCAGGATAATCTTCTTTAAACGCTTTGATAAGTCTGTCAGCAATCCGTTGCAACTTACTATCTATATTACTCCTGTATGTCTGAGTTATGCGCTCAACCTCTTCATTCGTATCATCCTCTAACAGCAGATGATTAGCCTCCTCTAAGGCATCCAAGAACTCTATCTGAGACTCTGTTAAGATGTCTTCTTTCCTTTCTCTGAACCAAGCTTGTATAAAGCTCTCTTTGTAAGCGCTTTCATTTCCCTGCTCAATCATCAAATCAATGGGTACCGCTTCCCCATCATCATTAACTAAGTCAGAGAAGTTTGAAGGATTAAGGAATACCTTTGCATGTTTATCCCCATTCCTTACACGTCTGGAAAACTTAGCATCATGCTCCTTTAACACATCCCACTTAGCTCTGCTGTATATGTACTTAGAAAGCTCCTCAGCCTTGCCCTGTGGCTGTCCAGGGCTCTGACTAACCTCTTCTATAATCTGCTTCCACTCCCTCTCAGAAGCCTCAAAAGTGAGCATAACCTCATAGCAGTGATAGATGTAGTTGCTCTGAAAAGCATGGTAATTGTAGTTGAATCTTCTCTCTTTGTATGCCTGTCCACACTGGACATTTAAGAACTCATTGTTGATTTCGTAACGTAAGTCTAAATTCTTATTTTGGATAGCCTTTAACTCAAACCACATTCCAAACACTTCATCAATATATTCCTTAATATTTTCATTCATTTATCATCCTCTCCATAATTTATTTTGTTTTAATTAGATACTTCTGCGCCTTATACTATTTTTAACCATGGGTTTTCATCTTCATTAAAGCTATACTCATCATCATTATCTGCTACAGCATCCGTATATGCATCAGGTTGAGAGAACAAATCTGAACAGTGTAAATCATCATCTTCACTCTCAGAACTCTCTGTAGTGTCTATACAGCTCTCAGACTCAGCTTGAATCTCATTTGCTCGCCTCACAACCTCATCCTCAATTGAGCCCCAAATCTCTGGTTTAGCTTCTTTAAATTGTTGGATTTTATCTCTGTTGTTCAGATAGATATCGACAAACTTAACAATAATTGGTTCATCAGTGATTTTCATTACTTTTTTAGGTTTGAAATCAATCTCTTTGTAGGCATGTTTTATATCAACTAATCGTTCATTATCAATTTCAGATGATGTTTCCGCCATAGCGGTAAAGAAGCTCTTCATTAAGAATCTTTGTTCATACTTAGCATAGAAATGCTTCCATTGATTTTCAACATGTTGAGGCTGTTGGGCTTTTACAACAAACAATAAATTCATCTCTGACAGCTTCTTGATTCGTTTCCCAAGTGTGTTTTCTGAAAATCCAATTCTTTGAGCCATCACTTTCTGACTCACAAATGGGAATGCCTCCCTTAAAGTTCTGATAGTTTTAATATTGTTATTACTAAAATAATCATCTAAATCATCAACTCTATTCACACCTGTAATGACAGTAGTATATGATGCGATAAGTTTTATTTTCTCAGTATCAGTCTCATCTAATTTAGTTAGCTTAATAAGAGCATCAACAGAGCAAGTAAAATATGAACGTCCTTTAGTTTTATCCTCGCTTAAAACAGTAATCTCTTGCTTGAAAATGTATTTGATATTATGTTCGTTCAAATCAACCTTATCTGTATATACTGGTTCCACTGAGATAATGCCTTTGCTTATCAGTAGTTCAATTGAAGCCTGAATCCTCTTTCTATTCTTAAATGTATTCTTTGCCTTAAAGTTAAAAACATCATGTATATCTGATACACTAATCGGTCTAGTAGCCCAAGCACTTTGCATGTTTGCCTTCTTGTATCCACTATCCCATAATGTATAGCTTGCTATTGATAAATGTGTCGCTACTAGCCAAGTCGAATCCACGGCATCATCTGCACTTACTCTATAATTACTTCCATCTTTAGCAAATCCAATCTGTGATATTGGAAATTCATACGTAACTGAATCAACAAACTCATTATATGATTGACTATCCTCTTCAAATATTGCATACACCTTTTCAACCAGTTGGTCCTTTTTATTATTTTTACTCATAAGTTTTTACACTCCTTTATTTTTTAAAAGTTTTATAAATTGTGATAAACTGTAAGCGCCCCGCGCGCACAGTAATATTAGTTCTTTAATACAATCGGTTCTTTAATATATAGGTTCTTTAATAAGCGCAGTTTGGAAGTGTCTAAAAACAAGGGCTATCTCTCGTACTAGTCTAGGTTCTTACCCTGTTTTTACAGAATTCCAATCGTTCCAAACACGACTTTAGCGTGGAACAAAAGTGTTCCAAATGGAAAAATGTGATGGAACAAAAGTGTTCCAACTCAACTTACCCTCAATTCATTATATTCTTCAACTGACTCTATTAATTCACGGCTACTTTCAAACATCCAAAATTGTTTGCCTGTACTCACGGCATAGGCTGTTGTGATAAATTTAAAGTTCTTATCCATTAAGTAATTTCTCATTGGCTTGCTGTAGCAATAAAAGTATTTATTGTAATTTGTCATGGTTAAACATCTCCTTGTTAATTTTATAGATTTCATACTTTCTAAAAATGTCCGTATATGACATTTTTGGCAGAAGGCTTTTTTAAGCCACTACATCTTTCCAGCCATCAACAAAATTCTTCACTATCTTATCTGCTACCTCATTCTTCTCGAACAGCCAGAACTTATCAAAGCTTGTTAAAGCATGTGCGACACATATATACTCCTCATTAGCATCCATCAGCTGATTTCTTAAAGCTTTGTTATACACAAAATGGTAGTTATTTCTCTTCATATCATTCCTCTCCTTGTTATATGTCTAATTGACATTGTCTAACTTTGACCATCATCTTAGTTAAAGTCGCTTTCATTTATTTCGTAGTAATCATCATTATAAATCCAAGTAACTGGTTCTGAATAAACAAACTCACCACGTTCCTCATCAAACCAATCATAAGTTATACTGTAAACTTCCTCTAATTTTTCCACCACCTCAAAATCATCTAATCTGTAATCATCTCTTGTTATTTTTTTCATTATCATTCCTCTCCTTGTTAATTTTATATTTATTTTTTACCGTAATATTTCTTCATTCTATCTTCTCTTAGTTTACTTGCATTGGCTTTATAATACTGTTTATTATATTCTAATACCTCATCCTTATTTTCTTCGTATCGTTTCTTTCTTCTTTCTTTTACACACTCTTTACATTCATTCTTATAACCATTTTTCATCCTCTTATCTTTATAATATTCTGTTAATGATTTTTCAATCTCACACGTTATACATACCTGAGTTTCTTCCAACATATCTCTTTTCCCCCTTCTATTCTAGAAACTTTAACATTTACTTTAAAAAAAATATTTCTCTCTCACTTCTAATTACAGTATACCATACTTCCAACCGAAAGTCAAGCTTTTTATTGAAATATTTTTATATCAATTTAATTATATTCACTATATTTTCTGTTCTATATTATGAATAAGATGATTATTACATTTGTGTTACAAAGTTGATTTTAAATTGACTCCATAAAAAAAAGAGGGCCTATAGCCCCCTGGTGAATAGGTGTATATTTTTAGTAATCAATACCTTTGATAAGTATCTCATCAATAAAAATAACTGGTGTTGTGTTTTCGCTACCTCTTACTGTCTCATACCCCTGTAACCCAGTCAATATTCCATAAACATCTACATCATCGCCTTCTACTAGTCTATTTTCTGGTAATGAAGTAAAGTACGCTTGATATATCATATCAGAATCGCCATTTCTCATTAGCATAGCCATGGCATTATCACCATCTTCAAAGTACTGAAGGACTTCAGCATAGAATGTGTGTTTAGTTCCAAGTTTACCACTTCGGTCTCGCATAATATCTTCATAAGCGATGATTTCATATGAATCTGGATTGAATGCTTCTTCTTCAGGTTCAGGTTCAACGGGAGTAACTTCTTGTTGCTCTTCTAAAAATTTTTCCCTAATTGAATCAGGTAATCTATCACTGTCTATACTACTTAAATCTTTAATTTCAGAATTATCCAGTTTAGAAGTTAGATTCATACGAACTCCTGTTCCAGGACCCATCAAGTCCTTAAAGTCTTCTCCATAAAAAACTTCAACTTCCGAAGTATCAGAAGTATTAAATGAACCACTTTCACTTTTGTCTTCTGGTATTCGTTTAAAATCATCTTCATTTGCATCTTTATCTAATATTAGTGCTAGGTTATATAAAAGGTCATGATTACCATTAAGTTTCTCATATAATAATATCTCGATAAATTCCTCTCCTGTATCTTCTTTTTCAGAAAATCTTACATAGAAATCATAGCCAGGACCAAAATCCTCCGCATATTTAATGTTAGGGTCATCAAATTTAATTCCTACACCTTCCTCTTTTGAGTCTTTACTTATATATCTAGTTTCAATCTCTTTAGTTTGATATTTATTTTTTATCTCATTAACAATACGATTTATCCAGCCATTCCTAACATATACATCATAGTCTTCAGGATAATCCTCAGAAAAAATGTCGTTATAAGAATATTCTTCCTCCGCATATACACTGTTAACAGAACCTTCATTGACACTTGGAATAAGACTAGTACCGACTAATAAACATGAAGAAGCAAGCAACATTTTAGCTATTTTTTTCATTGTACACCTCATTAATATTTTATAAATAAATATTATCAAATACAGCCATCTTATGCTAGTACTATTTTGATATATAAAAAAGAGCCCCTTATTATGTGGGACTCATCTAGACTATCTATTCAATTTTCTTAACTCATCAATGACTTCATCGTTGCTATAATGTAAGTATTTTGTCGTTGTTGCGATTGAACTATGACTCAATGCTTTACTCACAACAGCTATATTTATTCCAGTTTCAAGCATCCTCTTTGCAAAGCCACGTCTTAAGTCATGTGCTCGGATATTCTTTACACCAAATCTTTTTTGATATTGTTGAGTTCGTTTACTGTATAATTTCGCAAAGTCTGTTTTCTCAAATAGATGTGGCTTTGAGGATATAAACAGCTTTTCACCTGTGTAGCCAATTTCTTTGTTCCAGGCATCAAGTCTCTTTATCAGCATTGCTAAGTCGTCTGAAAATGGTAATTTAAGCCCTTTGTGATTTTTCATGATACTTGGTGGGAAGTTAACAAGATTGTTTTCGAAATCAAATATATTCATTTCAATATTCTGTAATGTATTCATTCTGATGCCTGTTTCCCAGATAAACAGTATTGCGGTAAAATCTCTGAATTCGATATAATCATCAAAATCTAACATATTGAACAACACCATGATTTCTTCTTCAGTTGTTCCCTCTTTGACTTCTTCATCTACTCTGATGTTGATATCTTTCCAGAATGCGTATTCTATCATTCCTCTATCTAGGAACTTTGTCAGTACAGCTCTTACAGCTTTTAGTCTTGTACGTCTTGTTGAA
Source organism: Ruoffia sp. FAM 24228 (assembly GCF_045528575.1). NCBI lineage: Bacteria > Bacillati > Bacillota > Bacilli > Lactobacillales > Aerococcaceae > Ruoffia > Ruoffia sp. FAM 24228. The sequence continues at coordinate 26,034 of NZ_JBGQQZ010000002.1, read as the reverse complement.
GGCTTAGCATTCTCGTTTAATTGAATGTAGTTCATTAAGCATTGTCTATCTAACTCATCTAAGTAGTGTACTTCATTGATTTCACACATCTTCATCATATGTATATTATAATCTGTCAATGTTCGTTCTCGATATCCCAGTAATTTATGCTCTTTAATCAAATCATCTACTGCATCTTCTACTAAAATTCTACCTCTATTGCTTGAAAAATTCTTACTAAAGCTCATCTGTTTCTTAAATTTTTGCATAAAAAAGAACCTTCTCTCCATCGAATTTTTTAGTCCGATTTATGAAAAGGTTCGTTCGCTTTGATTATATAAAGTCAATGAAAACATGCTTACATTGACACTTTCAGTCTATATTTCACCTGCGACCGTTCGCTTAGAAGGCGAATGCTCTATCCAGCTGAGCTACTAGACCAAATCAATACTGACAACTCTTATAGTATAGCCCATGATTGACTGAATTGTCAATAACAATATTAAAAGAGTTGTCGATATTTTTCACTAAATCAATGTTGTATCTTCATCTGGTTCCCAAGGTGTTTTTTCGTCAATATGATCGTAGAATAAGATTCCTTTTATGTGATCAATTTCGTGCTGTACAACCACCGCTTCATAATCTCTTAAACGAATTTTCTTTTCGTTACCTTCTAAATCATTATATTTAACCGTTACACGTTTAGGTCTTGGAACGATTCCTGGTACTTCGCGAGGAACTGAGAGACAGCCTTCGCCCTCTTTCAACGCTACTTTTTGAACCGCATGGCTTATGATTTTTGGATTAACAAAGATTTCATCAATCAGAGGTTCAGTTTCATTTCCCTCTTCATCATAATCCATTAGATATACAGCAAATATTTGTTGGTCGATACCAATTTGTGGTGCTGCTACTCCTACGCCTGGACGCAAGTTATATTTTTCAGCCGTTTCTGAATCTTGGCTGTTTATTAAGAATTGTCTCATAGCCACAGCTGTCTCTTTCAATTCTTCATTGATTGGAAACTCTACTGGCTTAGCTTTTTCTCTTAAGATTGGTTCTTTTTCAGGAACAAAATCTTTCATTGTTATCATATTATTCCTCATTTCTTATATCAGTTAGACGTCGTCGATATCCCGATAGTATATAATACTGATATTCTTCATTAAATTCAATGTCTTTTATTAAAGTTTTTTGTCGGTATAGCGCTAATAATTCTGCTTCTTCAGGTTGAATTTCTACTTGGAATTCTTCTGCATTCGATATACAGATATCCCAAATCGCTTGTTTTAAAGTTTCAATACCTTTTTTGTCCAGTGCAGAGATAGTTACGTTTGGTTGCAATGTCGGTTCGAAACCTGAATCTGCTTTATCTATCTTGTTGTAGACAGTTAAGACTGGGATATGATACATATCTAACTCTTTTAACAACTCTACGACGGTATCTTCATGCATATTGCTTGCTGGATGAGAGGCATCTACGACGTGGATTAATAAATCCACAAAGCGAATCTCTTCCAATGTTGAATTAAATGCATGAATTAATTCTGTAGGTAGTTCATCAATAAAACCTACCGTATCTGTAATAGTGAAGGCATCATGACCGTTAATTTCTAACTTACGCGTTAAAGGGTCTAAGGTTGCGAATAATTGGTCTTGAACATACGTCTCACTTTCAGTTAATTCGCGTAACAAGGTTGATTTCCCTGCGTTTGTATAACCTGCTAGACCAATATTAAATTCTCGCCCTGACTGTCTTCTAATACGCGTTCTTTCACGGTGTTCTTCCAATTGTTTCAAGTCTTTCTCAATCGTATGAATGCGACCTCGAATGACACGACGATCTTGTTCTAGTTTAGTCTCACCGGGTCCTCTAGTTCCAATCCCACCGGCTAGTCGAGATAATGATGTCCCTTGTCCGATGACTCTTGGAAGTAAATATTGGTATTGAGCTAGTTCAACTTGAAGTTTCCCTGCTTGGCTTCGCGCTCTTTGAGCAAATATATCAAGAATCAATTGTACACGGTCAATGACTTTTACGTCAAGTTGTTCTTCTAAATACATATTTGTGTTTGGTGATAATCTATTTAAAAAGATAACTAAATCAATATCAGAGTTAATGACAAAATCACGAACATCCATTAGTTTTCCACTACCTACGACGGATTTCTGATCGATGCGTCTTAATTTTTGAGTGATTTCTCCAACCGGTAGACCATTAGCTGTCTCAGTTAGTGCCTTCATTTCTTTCATGATCGTTTCAAATTTTAAATCTGAAATGTTTTCTGTTTGTACTCCGACTATAAGTACCCTCTCGGGGTGATTTTCAGTCTCTATCATATTTTTTTATCAACCTTTCAATTATTCTCTATATGTTCTTTCACTATACGTGAAGCTTCGTTTATTGCGCGTTCTTCATTCGTCATATCGATCCATTGTGGGTGCTTCATACGGTTTCTAAACCACGTTAATTGTCGTTTGGCATAACGTCTGGAGTTTTGTTGAATTGTTTCAATGACTTCTTCTTTATCCATTTGATTATTGAAGTAAGGCCACCATTCTTTATAGCCGATACCTTTCACACTTTGCCAATCGGCACCTTCTGCCTGATCATATAACCATTTTGCCTCGTTTTCTAAGCCGGCTTTGACCATTTCATGCACTCTTAAATTTATTCTATCATATAATGCTTCTCGTTCGCGATTTAATACTAATAAGCATTCATTAAATACCGATTCTTTTGTGTCGTGTCCTGTTTGACTGGAAAAAGACCTTCCCGTTACTTGAATAACCTCAAGCGCGCGAATGGTTCTACGAACGTTTTGGTATGGGATTTTCCTGGCTGCTTCTGGATCGAGTTCGTTCAATCGGTTCCACATGGCTAAATCACCTAATTCTGACGCTTGTTCTTCTAACTCTTTTCGAACTACCTCATCTTGGCTATCGTCTCTCCCAAATTCTAAGTCGTATAACAAGCCTTCTAAATAGAGTCCTGTTCCACCGACAATTATTGGTAGTTTCCCTCTTTGATGAATTTCTTTGATTAATTTTGTAGCTTCATGTTTAAATTCACTTGCGTTATAAGGTTCTGAAACTTCAAGAATATCAAGCATATGATGGGGAACGCTGTCCATTTCAGAAGGCGTAATTTTTCCTGTTCCGATATCTAAGTGCTTATACACTTGCAGACTATCGCCATTGATAATCTCACCATTAAATTCTTTCGCTAAATTAATACTCAGTTGCGTCTTTCCTACACCTGTAGGTCCTGCTATGACGAGTATCGATATTGATTTTAAATCCATGTACATTATCCTTTATACTTACTTTTTCATTGGGTGATATTCTTTTAATAATTCTTTAGCCATACGAAGTGATGTTTGAGTCATATCTCTTCCTGAGAGCATGAGTGCTATGGCTTCAATGCGTTCATTCGGTGATAATTGCTTCACATTTGTGACTGTCTTTTGATCTTCGACTTGCTTAAAGATATACAATTGTTTATTCGAAATCGCTGCTACTTGTGGGAGATGTGTAATACAAAATACTTGATGGTATTGGGATACTTCGCGAATCTTTTCAGCGATGGCTTGTCCAACTCGGCCAGAGACTCCAGTATCTATCTCATCGAATACCATCACTTTGGGTGATGTTTCGCGACTAAATACGGTCTTCAATGCCAACATAAAACGCGATAACTCTCCCCCACTAGCGACTTGAACTAATGGTTTTTGATCTTCTCCCAGGTTAGTTGCGACATAAAACTCCACACTATTAAATCCAGCTGGTGTTAATCTCACATTTTCATCGATGTTAACCATGCTTAAAGCAGTATCAATACTAGGTTCACTAAATCGAACTGTAAAGCGGCTATTCTCCATATACAAGTCTTTTAATTCTGCTTCAATAGCTGAAATTAAATCTTGGGCAATGGATTGTCTTTTGTCATTAAGTTGTTTAGCTTTATCTAACGCACTTTGATAAGCTTCACTCAATTGAGCTTCAAGTTCAGCAAGATAACTTTCCCGATGAATAATTTGATAAACTTCTTCAGATATTTGGTTGAAATAATCTAATATCTCACTTAATTCCATCCCATACTTTCGCTTTAAGCGACTTAATTCGCCTAATCGGTCTTCAACTTGATCAATGGTTTGATTTTCTTCATCGAAGTCATTATCAAGTGCGGCCAATTGATGACTGTATTCTTCTAAATCATATTTAGATGACGAGAGTCTGTCATGGATGTTTGAGAGTTGGGGTTGATAATCTTTAATCTCTTCTAATAGTAACAAGATTTGATCTAATTGCGTGATGACACTTTGATCTGATTCGCTAAGTAAACTATTAATAGTGCTCATATTTTGATTAATTTGTTGAGCGTGTTGCAATTGTTTACTCATCTCTTCGAGTTCCTCATCTTCACCAATAACTATTTGCGCTTCTTCGATCTCATTAATTTGAAATTCAAGGAAGTTTACTCGTTGGCGGTCATTCGTATCAGATTGCTGAGCATCTAGCCACTCTTTACGAAGTTGGCTATAAGTCATATAAGCTTTCTGATAGTTCTCCAACTCTTTTTTAATTCTTTTATTGCCATAATTATCCAATAAAGATAAATGCTTTGTACGGTCTAACAATTCTTGATGTTCATTTTGTCCATGAATATCTACGAGATAGTTCCCTATTTCTTTGAGTAAGGTGACGTTAGCTAATTGACCATTAATTCGAATGGTATTTTTCCCTGATTTATTAATTTCTCGTCGAATAATCAAACCATCCATGGCTATATTAACCTCTAATCCAAATTCGACTAGGACATCTTCTAAGTCTTCAGGTATTTGCTCAAAAGTAAATAAGCCTTCAATTAATAATTTATCGTCTCCGTGTCGAATATAACCACTTGACCCACGACCACCACAAAGAATACCTAGGGCATCAATAATAATTGATTTCCCGGCTCCTGTCTCACCTGAAAGAACCGTCATCCCTTCGGTAAAATCAATATTCACTGCTTCAATAATCGCAAAATTCTCAATTGTTAAACTTTGTAGCATAACTTCACCCCATTGGTTTTTATAAATTATCGTGTGCTGTTTGCACTATCTCTTCAATATTTATGTTTGCTTTACTATCATTGTTCAATTCTTTTGAGTTTTTAATATGGGCGAGAAATTCAATGTTTCCTTCGCCACCAGTAATTGGTGAATAAGTTAAATTCTCGATGGTATAGCCGATACGGCACATCATATCGATGACTTCATGTAAGACATCTTTATGAACAGTCATATCCTTAATAATCCCTTTTTTACCGACACGCTCTGGTCCTGCTTCAAATTGTGGTTTAATAAGCACTAATACCGATCCGTCTTGTTCTAAGATTGGAATAAGTGGTGGTAAAATTAATCCGAGTGAAATAAACGAGACATCAATACTCGCGATTGTTGGCGTTCCTTCCGTGAAATCCTCAGGCACTGAATGACGGAAGTTTTGACGCTCCATCACTACCACTCGTTCATCTTGACGTAATTTATAAGCTAATTGATTATAGCCTACATCCAAGGCATAACTTAACTTTGCACCGTTTTGTAAGGCTGCATCCGTAAAACCACCGGTAGAAGAACCTATATCAAGTAAGATATGATCAGTCATATCGATACCAAAATGTTTAATCGCTTTTTCTAATTTTAAGCCTCCGCGACTCACATATGGGATGGTCTTTCCTTTAATATGCAACTCTTTTGTAATATCAATCTTCTCACCTGGTTTATCATAGCGCTGGTTATTCGCATCATAAATTTGCCCTGCCATAATCAAGCGTTTCGCTTGCTCACGTGTGTCTGTTAGTCCAGATTGAACCACTAATTTATCTAATCGTTCTTTTTTCATATGACTCCTTAGTCTATATCTGTAAATGAGAGAAATTTATTTAAAATACTGTAATCCGTTCCACTCAACTTAGTAATTTTTTCAATAATTTTTTCAGCTTTTTCGCGTTCTTGACCTAAAACTTCTTTTGATTCTTCTAAACCAAGTAAGTTTGGATAGGTTGATTTCTTGTTAAATTCATCACTTGAATGTCCTTTTCCAGATAACGTACTGTCATCAATCACGTCAAGTAAATCATTGTGAATTTGGTATAAAACGCCAAAAGTTTCACCAAAGTTTACTAATAACTCTTCAACTTCAGGACTGAATTCTCCAATAATGGCTGCGGCTTGTGTCGCAAAGGTAAATAATTTCCCCGTTTTAAATTCATGAATTTGATTTAATTCTTCTAACGTAATTTCTTTATTCTCCGCTTGCATGTCCCCTAGTTGACCTGCGACCATCCCGTGTGAACCTGCGGAAGAACTCAGTAAAGAAATAATTTTTACTTTTTGCTTGCTCTTTAATTTTGAATCGTCGCTAATTAAACTGAATGCATCCGTTAATAATGCATCCCCTGCTAGGATAGCTGTCGCTTCATCAAATTTAATATGAGCGGTTGGTTGACCCCGTCTCAAGTCATCATTGTCCATCGCTGGTAAATCATCATGAATTAAAGAATACGTATGAATAAATTCTAAAGCAACCGCTGTAGTTGCTCCTTTTTTCATATGTTTCTCTGATTCTGCGTTTAAGATAGCCAGTAATAGTAACGGACGTAGTCGTTTGCCGCCACCTTTTAATGAATAAATCATTGGTTTTAACATTTCAATCGGAGTTTGAAGAAGGCGAATATGTTTGTCTAATTCAGTTTCAAATACATTTCTTAAATCGTTTAAATCTTGCTTAATCATTCATAACCTCTCTATCTAATTCAACATCGCCTTTGTCTGTCATCATCTTAGCGACTGTGCTTTCTGCATCAGTTAAAGATTTTTGGCAATATTGGCTTAATTCTACACCGCGTTGGAAAGATTCTAACGCTTTTTCTAAAGGTAAATCGCCTTTTTCAAGTTGAGATACAATTTGTTCTAATTCTTGTAATGCTTCTTCGAAATTTTCTGGTTGTTTTGTTTTTGCCATTGTTTACTCCTTCTCTGTATCAGAAAGCTGTTGAAATATATTGTCTGTGGATGTTTTTGTTACTTGCGCTTCGATTTGTCCATCACTTAAATTCACCTTAATCATATCATCTTTTTCAACTTCAGTGATATGTTTTACAATGTTATCTTTTGATGTCACGACAGCATAACCCCTTTGAACGCTCTTTAATGGGCTATATGCATCAAGCAATTGCATGAGATTGCCAAAGACAACTTTCTTATTGTATTGAAATTGTTCCATATTACGATTTAATTGTTTCGTAAAAGCCGTTAAATCTTTTTGATATTGATTAATAAGCCCTTGCGGTTGTTGTAAGGACAGTCGTTGTTTCAACACATTTACTTGATTTTTTTGCTCTGTAAAGTAAATATCTTTGTTATTATTCAATCTTTCGACCGCTAAGTCTAGCTGTTGCATGTATGGTTGATATAATCTCTCAGGTTGAGTCATAACATAAGATTGGGCAAAGCGCTCATAATACTTTCGCAAATATTGAATGCGTTGATTCATTGAATAAAATACGCGCTCATCTATCTGAGTTAAGTAAGTTAATACTTCTTGTAAGACTGGTACAGCAATTTCAGCCGCAGCAGTTGGGGTTGCAACTCGAATGTCAGCCACAAGATCAGACAAGGTTGTATCTGTTTCGTGACCAATTGAAGATATTACTGGAATCGGGCAATTTAGAATAGCCATCGCGACTTGCTCGTCATTAAAGCACCAAAGGTCCTCAATAGAACCTCCACCACGTGCAACAATGACTGTGTCAAATTCGTCTTGTCTATCTTTCACTTTATTGAAGGCTGTCACGATTTCTCCAGCGGCTTCTTTCCCTTGTACTCTGGTTGGAATGACAGTGATTTCAACGATGGGATAGCGACGATTGATGGTCGTAATAATGTCTCTAATTACTGCTCCACTTGGACTCGTTATAACTGCAATTTTCTTAGGAAAGCGTGGAATTGGTAATTTAGATCGATCAAATAGACCGGCTTTGTTGAATTTTTCTTTTAATTGTTCAAGTTGTTGATATAAAGCACCAATACCATCTGGTTGAATACTATCAATCACGATTTGATATGCGCCAGAGGGTTCATATAAAGTAATCTTTCCGGTAACGAATACTTTCATTCCTTCTTCAATATTAAACTTGACGCGTTGAAAAGCCGAACGATACATCACTGCACTAATTCTTGCTCCTTCATCTTTCAAGCTAAAATATTGATGAGAATTGGGTCTCAAGCGAAAATTTGAAACCTCTCCTACAACAAACACTCGTTGTAAATGTGGATCGACATCAAATTTTCTTTTAATATATTTGGTTAACGCCTGTACTGTTAAGTACTCTTGGTTTTTTTCACTCATAAACTAACTCCGTCTATATAGTCCTCGCTATTTAATCCATGTTGAATGCAGGCACATAGAATCGTTTGTTCCATTAACATCGCTACCGTCATTGGACCAACGCCACCAGGTACTGGAGTAATGGCACTCACTTTATCAAATACCCCTTCATATTCAACATCCCCGACGAGTTTCCCATCATCTAAACGATTAATCCCAACGTCAATGACAATCGCGCCCTCTTTTAAATCCTCTTCTTTCACCAGATGCGGTGAACCGGCAGCGACCATGACAACATCGGCATGAATTAAATGTTGATGCAATTCTCGCGTTAAGAGATGTGTAATTGTGACAGTACTGCCTTTATTAGCTAATAAAATCGACAATGGTTTTCCAACAATTTGGCTGTAACCTACAACAGTAACGTCTTTCCCTTTAATATCGATATTGTAACGGTCAAGTAAACGTAAAATTCCTCTTGGTGTACAAGGATATAAATCGCCAGTGCCTTCGACAATTTTCCCCATATTATAAGGATGAAAGCCATCAACGTCTTTATCTGGTCGAATAACTTCTGTGACTGCCACTTGACTTAAATGTTTTGGTAGTGGGAATTGAACAATCATCCCAGTGACTGTTGGGTCATCATTTAACCCTTCAATCGTTTCATGTAATTCAGCTTGAGTAATCGAATCTTCTAAAGTGAGCCACTCAAAATCAAAGCCAATATATTGAGCCGTTTTTTCTTTTTGCCCAACATAAATTTTACTTGCTGGATCTTCACCAACAGTAATTACGACTAATTTCGGGATGATATGCTTTCCCTTCAGCTTTTCTACCGCATGTTTATATTCTTCACGTAGTTGTAACGATAATTGCTTTCCATCTAAGACTAGAGTTTTAGACATTGTATCGCCTTCTTTCTGCAATTTAAATTCTAGATTAACCGATATCTATAAAACCCATCGGTCACTTTAATTCGTAGACTCAGTATAACTGAATTCGTAAAATCTAACAATCTTAGTCGACATTTAAAGTAAGTAACTGCCCATATCGTTCGAATTGTTTAGGACATACGTTTTAATCACAAAAATGAACTTTAAATATTATATTCAGCAAATTAGCTGAGTTAATAATATTTAAAGTTCGATGCTTATTTATTGAATTGTGATTGAGAATCTAACTGGTTGATTATTCAACAGTATCAGTTAATTCCTCTACAGATTGTTCTTCCGTTTCAGTTGCTTCACTTTCTGATAAGTCTTCACCTGGCTCTTCTTCAACTGGAACTTCCTCAGAAGGAACGTCTTCTGGAAGTGACTCTTCAGATGAAACTTCATCTTCACTTGTCTCTTCTTCTGAACTTGTTTCTTCTACTTCTGATTCTTCTGGAACATAACCAGGAAGAGTGTAGTCTGTTGGAATTTCAACTTGTGATTGGTATAAGTTCTCTACAGAAACTCCGTAGATAGCGTTAAAGTCGTAAGCAGCTTGTAATGGAACCATCTCATTCGTTACAACATCTAATTCACTCATCTCGTCGGTCGCAACGTCAAATGAATATATTGTGAAATCAGCTTGGTTGCCCGCTGGATTATCCCACATGTTTTCTAATGAAATAACAGTTCCTTCTTGAGTTGGATTCACATAGTTATACACTTGCGGTGCGCGACCAGTAGCAATCGCTAAGCGTGAAATAATTTCTGCTTGAACTGGATCTGATGCTTTTAAGCCTTCAAAAGCGTTTAATTTGTTTGTCCAGTTTTCTTTAATGCTTGTAAAACCAGGTTGATACTCACCAGATGCAATAAATTCATCTTGGTTCGCAGCGTATTGATACATTACTGTTCTTAAGTGGTTTAAAGCAGATTTTTCTTCAGATGTTAAATCTGGAGGCATTGCTTCAAAGATAAATGTATCGCTATAAACACGGTCAACAACTTCACCAGCTTCAATCACTCGATATAGTTCATCCGAGAATGCTTGTAAGATTGGGTGATAAGTTTCAGTGTCCGAGAAGTCCACACGTTCAGCAGCTAATAATTCCTCAGCTGGAACTGAACCTTCTAAGCCAGCTAACACATCTGTCCAATCTTCTTGGATACTTTGTTCAAGTTGGCCAATTGTATCTTCAGATTGTGCCGCTTCAGTTTTAGCAAACTCTTGTGCGAATTGTTCTAAAGCAAGTTGTAATTCTTCATCAGATACGCCGTAATTGTTTGTAATGTTGTTGACGATATTATTGATATTTGTGTTAGTTTCTTCACTGTTATCAACATTGACGTCTGAGTTTTCAGCATTAATATTAGTATTTACAATTTCTTGTTTGATTTCTGAAATCATTTGGTTGACTTGTGAATCAGAAATCGTTGCTCCTTCGCTATCAATAATTTCATTTACTAACGAAATTTCATTTTGAGCTACTTGAACATCTTCAGGATTTAATGCAACACCTTGTTGCTCTAGTAACGCATAAACACCCGCTAAAGCTCCTTCACCTGTTACAGGAGATACTGTTGCGATACGGATTTGAGCGTTACGTGCACCGGCAGTAATTGCAGCATTTTGGTAAGTTGTTGCTGATACGCCAGTAATGTTTTGCGGTGTGACGATTTGAACTTGAACACCGTAGCCTTCGTTCATACCTTGGATGTATGCACTTGAGTATACTACTGTTCCTGGACCTGAACCGTCTTGTAAGTATTGGTTAATCATCGTTCCATCAACATAGATAATGTTGCTTGAATCAACAGCGTTTGCACCTAACAATTGTAATGTTTTTTGTGCTTGGTTTTGATCTAATGATCCACCTAAGGCAACTAATTGTAATTCTTGTGCTTGAACGTGTTGAATACCATCTGTATTAAAGTTTAATACTGGTTGAGCTAATGGTGCACCGACTAAGGCAATCATTGCTGATAATAGTAATCTCTTTTTCATTTATATACCCCATTTATAATTTTTATGTACCCTTATTATATCACAGAACATTTCTTTATTTTACTTTGAGACATTTCTGCAAATATTATTCATACATTTTTCGTAAATGTGAATAATATTTAGTATTAGATAGCAAAAAACGCCATCCAACTGAATGGATCGCGTTTTGTGCTTATTCGTTATCTGCTTCGGCTTTTGTATCATCTAAAACTTTTGCAACAACACCACTCACGAATTGACGTGATTTGTCGTCACTAAAGAATTTACTTAATTCAATCGCTTCGTCAGCTGCTACATTATTTGGAACTTCTTCTTTTGAGACGAAAAAGATTTCATAGAATGCAACGCGTAAAATAATTAAATCAATGCGTGCGATTCGATCTAAACTCCAACCTGTTAAATAAGGTTCAATGAGTTTATCAATTTCGGTTTCTTTTGAACGAACCCCTTCGATGAGCTCATAAAAGTATTCATTATCGATACCTTCATAGCCTTCTTCAGGAAATACGCCTGCTTCCAATGCATAAGCCACAGCTTCATTGATATCTAAATCTTTGTGAGCTGAAATCATCTGATAAAGTGTTTGGACAACAACTTGACGCACTTCACGTCGTTTCACTACTTTCTTACTCAAAAGCTTCACCAATTGTTTCAACAGCTTCTTCAACAATACTTGCGTCTGATTCTGAAGCTTCAGTTTCAACTGCTATAACGTGAACATTCACTTCTGTCACTGCTAAGTCAGTCATGAATAGAATTTGTTCTTTCACTTTATCTTGGATTGCGATAGCAATTTCAGGTACTGAGTAACCATAAAGAACACGGATTTCAACGTCGACAACGATTGAATTGTTTTCAGTTTTGATTTTTGTATTAATACGGTCACGGTCCATCCCTAAGAAGTTTCCTACTTCTTTTTGGAAGCCTGTTACTTTAGAGGCAACACCTTCGATTTCGCTTGCTGCTTGAGCGGCAATTGATTCTAGGACACCTGTGGTAATTTTAATTTCACCTAAATTTTCTTTCGCTTGAGTTTCAAATGGTACTTCGGTTATTTTAGCCATAATAGCCCTCCTTTATATACTTTACTCATCTATGTTCGCATTTTCCTTATTGTAGCGGAATTTCTAAGAAAGTGCTATACAATTATTAATTTTTTAGGACTACGGTTTAAACTTTCTACCCCGTCTGTTTTAACAATTAAGTCATCTTCAATACGAACGCCACCTAAACCAGAGACATAAATACCAGGTTCATTGGTAATGATATTGTTTTCAACTAATGGTTTTTCATTTCGGCTAGCAACCGCTGGTCCTTCATGAACATCTAAACCAATCCCATGACCTGTTGTATGACCAAAGTTTGGTCCATAACCTTTCTCGGTAATGTAATCACGTGCAAGGGCATCGACTTCTTTACCAGTCATCCCTGCTTTAGTTCCAGCAATTACACGGTTATGTGCTTCTAGGACGATATTGTAAATCTCTTCTAATTTCGGATCTACTTCACCTACAGCAATTGTACGAGTCATATCTGAAGTATAACCTTTGTAGTAGCAACCAAAGTCAAGTGTTACTAAATCACCGTGTTCAATTACTTTATCACTGGCAACACCGTGAGGCATTGATGATCTTACGCCACTGGCAACAATTGTATCAAACGACATGCCTGATGCCCCTTTACCTTTTAAGAAGCGGTCTAATTCATTCGCCACTTCAATTTCGGTAACACCTGGTTTGATAAACGTTAAGATATGTTCAAAGGCTTGGTCAGTAATGTCACAAGCTTCGCGAATCGTTTCAATTTCGTCTTCGCTTTTAACTTCACGAATCGTTTCAATGACGCCAGATGTTTGAACTAACATTGGTTCGAATAAGTCACTTAAACGAGAATAAGTTGATACATTCATATCATCAGCTTCAATTCCCATAGCTCTAACGTCTTCTGCGTTAAGAAGTTCGCTAATTTCTTCATATATTTTTCCTTGATGGATAATGACATCAAACCCTTTCGCTTGCTCTTTGGCTTGGTCAGTATATCGGAAGTCTGTAATAAAGTATTCATGTTCAGGTGTAATGACTATTAATCCCGCTGATCCTGTGAAGCTTGATAAGTAGCGTACATTTTTAGGCGCTGTTACTAAAAATGCGTCTAAGTTTTGTTTTTTCATTTCTAATCTTAATTCAGTTATTCTATTATTCATACTTTGCCCTCTTTCTAAATCAATAGTTGTATTATATCAAATAAAACATAGATGTTAAACTTGTTGCTGTTATTAATTTAAATGAAGGGATGGCTTAAATATCTTCAGTGAACTCTCTCTCAAAAAGGTAGCCCCTCCAACGAACAGAGTAGTTATATCGCATTTGTTCACTTTGTTCTCGTCGACTAAATTTCCGTGGCATTAATTCCGTTGACCGCATTTCAACCCCATTTGTTCGGGAGTAGCTTGTGATACCATGATTAGTTTGTATTTGTAACTGTCTAATATCATCTGGAGTCCAATCATATGTTCGTAGGAAGTCATCAACTTTACTCAAACGGAAACCTTGGTCTAATATAGATGCCTCTGTCGCCTTCCATAAAGCTTCAAGTTCTGGATTGGTTCCTTCAACTTGACCTGGTCGTGTAATCACGCCACTACAAACGATGGCATTGAATGCATCACAATAGTCTAGTGCTGCATCTTGCAGAAATACCTCTTGAGTATAGACATATAGTTGCTCGTATTGTTGGTTAGCTGTTAATTGTAAGACACCAAATTGCTTGTGTGAATCAATGTGATCTAAGACTTGTTTCGGCATATAAGCTATAGCCTGCTCATTAAAGCGCATCTTAATGGCTTCTTCTAAGTTTTGTGCGTCCATCTGTTCAATCAGTGGCAATAAATTCATCACAAGTTCTTCTTGAATATTTGCTGTGTAATAATCATTAAAATTCAAATACCGACTTAAGTTGATTTGATTCAGTCTCAGTAAGCCCCAATAGATGAGTTGGCTAACGAGTAAAAAGACAATAACGTAAACCATTACCATTCCTTGTTTGTTATTTCGCATCATTATACTCCTCTAACTAGCTATTAAGTTTCACTGAAATGAAGCCTGAAAAGACTTGTCCATTATTAAAGGTTACCGTCACAGTTACTTTGTTAGCAACTTGAAATACTTGCCAGGAATATACGTCGTACAATAAAGGTTGATGACCGGGTGCGATATAAATTTTATTGTTCTGGTTGATGATGCGACTACTTCTCTTTGTTTCAGTACTTTCAATGCGAATAATGTTAGAATCGACCCCAGTCACCGTATATTTTTCCAATTCTAATTCAAGCAGCGTCATAAAGTGTAAGAAATCCGCACTGCGATCTGTGCGAATTTCTGTTTCAATTGTGTTGTAACTATTGTAGATTGTCATAAGAGAATGCATGAATAAACTCAATACGAATAGACTGATTATTACTTCTAACAAAGTAAATCCTTTTTTAAAAGTTGAGGTCTTGAATTTCGACATACAATTCACTCCCGCCTTCTAACGATATGTAACAATAATTTAAATCACATGCGAATTCACTCACGTTATCTTCATTTAACGCTTCCCAATTTAGAATTAATTGTTCGCTTACAAGTGCTTTCGCCTCATCTTCTATCTGCTCATCCAATTCGACATCCACTAATTCAGAGAATAAGCGCCAGACTTGACTCGTCTGTGCCGCATCCTCTATCCGCCTCAATTCATTATAATAAGCCGGCAAGTAGAGGAGCATCATCGAACTAAATAAGAAAAAACCAATCACCGTTTCTATCATTGAAAATCCGGCTTTATGTTTGTAATTCAAATTGACCATTCCCTAACTGAAAGACTAAATAAATTCGTTGATTACGATCATAGTCATAAAAACTAATCGTTCTAAATTGATCCACACCCCCACCTTGCAAATACATAAACATATAAGGTGTTTGAAACTGTATATGTTCAGGAGCGTCCAACGTCGCAATCCTTTCTTGACTATAAGCATCTCTAATTCTTAACTGATTTAAACTGGCGTGAAACTCAACTGAAATTAGTCGCTTTTGTAAGATTGCTATTTGTTGAGCTTGCTTTAAGTGACTCATGACTTCATCAAAGAAGATTCGACTTTCAATTTGCTTACTTAAGTTGATATTGGGACGAAACATTAGTAGCAAACTCATGGCTGAAAGTAGGACGAGTACTACCAGGGACTCCATGAGCGTATAGCCTTTTTTACTCATACATATTAGTTACCAGTATCATTCGTTAATAAATTTTGAGCTTCTTGGAGTTGTCGTTCAGTAATGTATCCTTCATCAAATAATGTTTGTAAATCTGGTGCCTCAGACCCATTCACCATTTGATACGTACTTGACTGTGTTTCAATTACTTCTTCGATATTTGTACGTGCCTGTTCATTAATACGCTCTCTTTGTCCTGCGACGTTTGGAATAATAATTGCCATAAGCAGACTTACTACGACCAACACAATAAGCATTTCGATTAAAGTAAACGCCTTTTTATTTAATTTTTTGAATTTTTTCATAATGTTTCATATCCTTTCATATACCTTGCATCGTTAACATCGGTAACATCATCAATAAATACATCGACATGACTAAAATTCCGATTAGGACGAACAATATTGGCTGGACTAAAGTAAGTTTCGCTTGAATATCGTTCATCAAATCTGAATAGACTTTCCTTGAATACAAATAACATTTTTGTGCTGTTTGACTCGTTAACTCACCTTGGTAAATTACTAATGGTAATTCCTTTGTAAAGATATCTAACTCATCTAGAATGACAGCTAAGTCTTCACCCTTTAACATTCTTTCTTGTATTTCAATGGCTAGTTCACTTAAGAATGAATCAATCGGATAATCGACGATTACTGTCAGCGTTTGTTGAATGGAATACCCTCCAGAAAAGAAATGCCCAATTTCTTTTGATACTTTATAGGAACTGTAACTTCTTACCCATTTTTCGACTAATGGAATTCGAGTTAATATTTGGTAGCGTCTCATTTCACTTTGTTTCAGCAAATACATGTCAACGCCGCCATAGATAATTATCACGAAGGCTAGTAATATTCCAAAAATCTGTGGCAAATAAGTAAAGAAATAAACTAAAACTCGTACCAAATACTGCTCATCATACACTTCTTGCGAAATAAAGCTAGCGACTTGCGGTAGAAGAAATTGTCTCATAGCAAATAACATCCCAACTAATCCCACCGCTAAAAATAATGGGTAGACTAAGGTTTTTACAAGTTTCTGCTTATAATGATGGGCCTCTTTTAATTGCTTACTCGCATCAGCTAATGACTCAGTAAATCTTCCTTGACGTTGGGCGTAGAATAATTGAGCAATGAGTGAATTTGAATAACCTAAAGCACGTAAAGACATTTCAAAGGAAATACCCGACTCCAACTGCCTAATGATATAGTCAATCGCCGTTGTTTGTTTCCTCATCAGAACACGCATAAAAACTAAACTTTGATGAATAGAGAAGCCTTCTAACAATAACTCACTTAAAGTTTGCAATAAGTAGGCTTGCAAGTTCTTAGGTATTTTTATATCCTTAGATAATTTCGAATTTTGTATACGTTGCTTCATCAATGTAACCATACGCCCAAGCCTTTCGTAATTTATTATTCAACGTATCGTGCTGACTTAATGTGTGATTATTATGTAATACGCCGTTTAATGCTTCTTTAGCCAATATCTCAAAGATTGCTGCTCGTGAATAGTGCGTATCCTTTTGTATTGCGGACGGCACAAGTCTTTGAGAAATAACACCAATTAAGGTTTGTCTGAGTTGTTCATCGCTAATACTTAACTCCTGTAGTCTTGCGATAACTCCTCGGGCATTCTTAGCATGGATGGTCGCAATCATTAAATGCCCCGTTAACGCTCCTCGGATCGACATGCGCGCAGTCTCTTGATCACGAATTTCTCCTATCATCAAGACATCAGGATGGTGTCTTAGAGAAGATTTGATTAGCAAATCGTAAGTTATTCCGGCTTTTTCATTCACTTCCGTTTGCAAGAATCGCTCTTCAAATATCTCCACTGGGTCTTCCATCGTTATAATTTGTAAAGCCTCATGTTGAATCAGCTCACGCAGTAATTGATAAATAGTCGTCGTCTTACCCGAACCCACCGGTCCTGAGAATAAAATCATCCCACTCTTTCTTTTTGTGAGTTTCCGAAGCTCATCAATGTCTTGTGGAAAGTAAGTCACAACTTGATCATGATCAAACTTCTGAGTTTGTAAAACTCGAATAACCATTGACTCAAGTAATAAGACATTTGTAATGGTTGAAAACCTTAATTCTACCGATTCAGCATCAAGTTCAATGGCGGTGGAGCCAGATTGCGGTCTTCGCTTCTCACCTACATCCATATTCGCTAAATACTTAAAGTGACTAATCAATCGCTTTCCCCACTCTAATGACTTCTCCTGAAATAACATTAACCGTCCATTCGCTCTGAAATGAATCACATACTTTTCCTTCGTTGGTAATATGTGAATATCAGAAACCGATTCATCGATTGCCGCTTGTATTAGTTTTTTAGCATCACCTTCAATCATCATCTCACTCCTTTAAACTAGCCTATATATATATACGTAAAAAATGGCCATTTCCATTATTTTATTTTTACTTTTTTTAAAAAAAGCAATTTCGGGTTAAAACATTTGACTATTCTGGATTTGAAAGGATAATATGAAGTATTGGAGTAAGTTCATCCGTTTTTTTCCTTTTTAGATGAGTTAACTAAATTGGGATATACTTGAAATAATGAATGTGATAAAATGGTTATAGCTGTGAATTCAATTAATTCACTACTCGTTTGAAAACAAATTAATGAAAAGGAGCAAATATTAATGATATTTAAAGTATTTTATCAAGAAACAACAAATGAAGCACCACGTCGTGAACATACTAAAACTATGTACGTGGAAGCGAATGCAGTAAGTGAAGTGCGTGAATATTTATCTGAAACTACACCATACATGATCGAACACATCACTGAAATATCAGGCGATTTCTTAGAATATGAAAAAGAAAACGATCCTGACTTTGAGGTTGTGAAACCCTAGATGGCAGTAAATCTTAGAAACAATGAAGTCGGAGTATTCGCCATTGGTGGACTAGGCGAAATTGGGAAAAACATGTATGGTGTCCAATTCCAAGACGAAATTGTTATTTTAGACTGCGGAATTCTCTTCCCGGAAGATGAATTATTAGGAATTGACTACGTAATTAATGATTTTCAATATATCTTAGAAAATCGTCATAAAGTTAAAGGGCTTTTTATCAGTCATGGGCATTTAGACCATATTGGTGGAATTCCATATCTATTAAAACAACTCAATGTGCCAATCTATGCTGACCCTCTTGCAGCCGCGTTAATTCGCGACAAACTGCAAGAAAATGGCTTATTACGTGATGCGGAAATTACAGAATATAATGAAGATACAGTCGTTAACTTCCGTAAATTGTCAATTAGCTTTTACAGAACCGTTCACTCGATTCCTGAAGCATATGGTATAGTTGTAAAAACACCTGAAGGAAATATTGTCTTTACAGGGGATTATAAATTTGACTTTACACCTGTAGGAGAGCCTGCTGATATTCACCGTATGGCTGAAATTGGTAGCGAAGGCGTTCTACTCCTATTAGGTGATAGTACAAATGCAGAAATTCCGACTTTCACCCTTTCAGAACGGGTTGTGGGTCAATCGATTCATAATATTATCCAAGGTGTTGAGGGGCGTGTTATCTTTGCGACTTTCGCATCGAATGTGTCACGTCTTCAACAAATTGTAGAAACAGCGATTAAAACAAATCGTAAAATTGCAGTCTTCGGACGTAGTATGGAAAACTCAATTAAAACTGGGATTGAACTTGGTTATATTGATGATTATGGCTTGGATATCTTTGTTGATAATCGTCAATTAGATCAATATCCTGCAGAAGAAATGATTATCGTATGTACAGGTTCTCAAGGTGAACCTATGGCTGCTTTAAGCCGAATTGCGAACGGGACACACCGTCAAATTTCAATTCAACATAATGATACAGTCATCTTCTCAAGTTCACCGATTCCTGGAAACACTTTAAGTGTGAATCGTGTCATTAACCAATTAGTTGAGACTGGTGCCAACGTCATCCATGGTGAAGTGAATAACATTCATACATCGGGACATGGTAGCCAACAAGAGCAATTGTTAATGTTACGTCTAATGAAGCCTAAATTCTTCATGCCAGTCCATGGTGAATACCGTATGTTAAGTATCCAAGCAAAACTGGCTGAATTAACTGGGATTGACCGTGAGAACACATTCATTATGAAAAACGGTGACATGCTTGCTTTAACTAAGAATAGCGCAAGACGAGCTGGCTTCTTTAATGCCCAAGACGTCTATGTGGACGGAAGTGGTATTGGAGATGTCGGAAATATTGTCTTACGAGATCGTAAAACACTTTCGGAAGATGGTTTAGTTATTGTTACAGCAACGATTGATTACGAAAACAAACAACTCATTAGTGGTCCAGATATTATGTCACGTGGCTTTATCTATATGAGAGAATCAGTTGATTTAATTCAAGAGATTCAACAAGCTATGAAATCTGCAATTAACCGTGGTTTAAATGAAAACGGAAATAACGTTAACGAAAAATTAATTCGTGATATTATCTTTGATCAAATCAAACCGATCTTATTTGAACGTACTCAACGTTCTCCTATGATTTTACCGGTTTTATTAGATGTTAATAAAGGTGTTCGTAAACGCAGTAGCAAATAATGTTTGAAGTGCCTATGTTAAATCATTGGCACTTTTTTTGTCTCTTTAATTGTCTAATGATTCAATTGAGTATAATTTTAAGTTAATAAAATAGAAAAAAGGTTAAAATAATGTCTGATTTTATGCGAAAAATTCCCGGAGGCCTATTATTAGTACCGATACTTCTAGCAGCTTTAATGAATACTTTTCTACCAAACTTATTCACTAACTTCAGCCGAGTGAGTGAAGCCTTGTTTACACCAAGTGGATTAAATTACGTCATTTGGGCAGCTTGTTTCTGTTCGGGTGCAGGCTACCACAGTTGACTGGACACCTATTCTATCAACGCTTGTACCGATTATCTTTGGTATGATTGTGGAAAACCTTGATAAAAATATGGCAGATTACTTAGCTGCTGGTGTAGTGGTGTTAACTCCCTTTATAGGTTGGGTGTTCGGTGCTGGAATTAATTTATTCGATGCACTTCAATCTGGACTACAAGGAATCTTGTTAACAGTAATCTTTTACGTCCTATTAGCCCCAATTTTAGTTGTTTTTGAACAAAGAATCTTACATGAAGATGGTGTGTATCGTCTCTAGCAATATCTTCAATTGCGAGTATGTCCGTGTCAGTTCCAGCTTTGATTGCCTTTTCAGCTTCTGAATATGCTATTTATGTGGAAAGTGCCACTGCACAAATTGCATTAGGTGTCGTTATTTCAAGTATTGTGACACCAATCTTAGCCCGTTGGGAATTCAAACATACACATCCGAATGCATAAAGTTTAATCCGATCAAACAAAAAAAGTGCTTAAGAATTTTCATTTCGAAAATCTTAAGCACTTTTTTATTATCTTACCTTTAAAGCACGGTCGATATCACGCTTCATTTGTTGTTCTTTTAATGAATGACGCTTGTCATATCGATTTTTTCCTTCAGCTAATCCGATAAGAACTTTCGCTCTCCCTCTAACAATGTAAACTTTTAAAGGTATAATTGTTAGGCGATTTTGTTTAACTTCGCGTTCTAATTTTTCTATTTCTTTTTTGTGAAGTAATAACTTCCGATTTCGTAACGGATCATGGTTAAATATATTCCCTTGTTCATAAGGACTTATATGAACATTTTTAAGGAAAGCTTCGCCTTGACGAATTGAAACAAATCCATCTTTTAAGTTTATCTTCCCTTGTCGGATCGATTTAATTTCAGTTCCTTGTAATACGAGTCCCGCTTCGATGGTCTCTAGTATAGTATAGTCATGCCGTGCTTTTCTATTCTGTGCTAATGGTTTGTCTTGCTGTTTCGCCATAGTCATCCCTCATTTACATCAAAGGCTACTTTTTCCGTTTTCTAATTTGGAATTTCTTGCCTTTTTTATTATTCCCTTTAGACGATTGTTTCGCAACTTGTTTAAAGGATTGTCTGTTCTTACTTTGTCTTTTAGGTTTACGACTTTTCTTCTCACTACGATTCTTATTCTCACTGATGACATGTTCTAAATCTTTGTTATCCGTTGGATACGATTCAATGAGTTTGAAATCGATCTCTCGGTCTTCAACACTTACGCGTTCAACCTCAATTAAGACTCTTTGACCAATTCGGTACACGTTGTTTGTGTTTTCACCAATAAGAATTAAATGTTGTTGATCATAACGGTAGTAATCATCTTTCAATTCTTGCAATGAAATTAAACCTTCAACTGTATTATCTAATTGAATAAACATTCCAAATGACGTCACTGAACTTACAGTTCCCTCAAATTGTTCTCCAACTTTATCTAACATGTACTCTGCTTTCTTCAGTGCATCCGTTTCACGTTCGGCCTCTACTGCGCGACGCTCCATCTTAGAAGAATGTTCTGCAATGTCTGGTAATTTTTCAGAAATCTTTCTCTTTTGCTCTGAAGTTGGTGTTGCTTCTAAATATTTATGAATTAAACGGTGAACCATTAAGTCTGGATAACGTCGAATCGGTGAAGTAAAGTGCGTATAATCTTTGGCAGCTAAACCGTAATGACCGAATGGTTCATCCGTATAACGTGCTTGTTGCATACTTCTTAACATCATCATCGATACCACTTCTTCATAAGGTGTATCAGATAATTCATCCAAAGCTTCTTGTAATTGTTTTGGTTTAATTGATTCAGCGCGACCTCTTAAGACCACACCAAACGCAGTTATAAATTCCGCAAAGCGTTGCATACGTTCTTCATCTGGTTGCTCATGGACACGGTAAATCATCGGCCAGTCTTTCTCCGTATATGTTCTTGCGATTGTCTCATTCGCTGCTAACATAAAGGACTCAATTAGTCTTTCTCCGACCCCTCTTTGGCGGTGAACGATATCTATAGGTTTCCCATCTTCATCAACGATAATTTGCGCTTCAGATGTTTCAAAGCTTAACGCTCCACGCTTTTGACGCATACCTTCCAGAATAAAGTGTAATTCGCTCATCTGATCCAGCATCTCAGATATCTCATGGCATTCTCTTCTTAAATCTTCATCACCAGCTAGAATACCATTCACATCCGTATAAGTCATTCGATATGAAGAATTAATCACACTCAGGAAGATATCTTGATCAACGACGCGACCATTTGAGTCTATGGTCATCTCACAAGATACAGTTAAGCGATCTTCATTCGGTAATAGCGAACAAATCCCATTCGATAATCTTTGTGGAAGCATCGGAACCACTCTATCTGTTAAGTAGACAGATGTCCCTCTGGCTAGTGCTTCCGAATCAATCGGTGAATTCTCAGTCACATAGTGAGAAACATCCGCAATATGCACCGCTAAACGGTAGTTCCCATTATCTAGTCTTTTTAATGATATTGCATCATCTAAGTCTTTTGCGTCTGCCCCATCGATCGTAAGAATTAATTCATCTCTTAAGTCACGACGCCCTTCAATATCCTTTGGATTGATATCTTGTTCAATCGCTTGTGCTTCCTCTAAGACTTGTTCTGGGAATTCTGATGGAATATTGAATTGATATAAGATAGCGAGAATATCGACACCTGGCGCATCTTTATGACCAATTTCTTTCGCAACTAAACCAGTTAAATTGTTTGGCTCCTCCATCGTTGGGTAATCTTTAATCTTAACAATTACAATCGAATGATTCACTGGTTTCAAGCCATCTGGTAATACTTCTACTTTCAATTCATCGCTGAATTTTCCTTGTGGAATGACAAAGCCTAAAAAGCCAGTTGAGTCGCGCATTTCTTTATCATAGGCAACAAATTCACCAACGATTTGAGTTGATGCTCTTTCAACAATGTTATCTACACGAGCTTCTGACCCTTTACCTGTTGATGGATTGACATGTTTAATAATTGTTGCTTCAACTGTATCGCCGTCCATGGCATTTCCAACTTTTCCAGGTGGTACAAATAAATCCGGTTGCTCTGGATCATAATCAATAAAGCCAAATCCACGATCATTTCCACGGAAAGTTCCGACAGCCGTTTCTTTTTTAGTGCTTTTCGCTTTAAAGCGACCCGTTTCTGTTACTTCTAATTCATTAATTCGCTCTAAAAATGCTAGAGCTTTGACTAATTTTTTGAAATTTTTACTTCCCTGATAATTAAAATGTTGGGCGATTTCATTTGTTTGATAATTCCTATCGGGATTCTGTTGTAAGAATTCTAAAATTCGTTGTTCTAATTTTGATAAACTCATAGTGCCCTCCTTCTGTACAATATTTATTGTACGACTATTTAAATCTTGTTATAAAGTCGAAAAGTGCTGCTTCAAAATCTTTACGATTTCGATTCACCGTAATCACGTGCGTGTTTTCTGGGAACCAATTGAAGTCCACTTTCGCGTTTACTAACACACTTTGTAATTTTTCTGCATCGTCTTCATTGATCATCTCATCCTTACCTGATTGTGCGATAAAAAATGGTTGTTCGATATTTTCAAGTTGACCTTGGAATTCGCTCTTGAAAGCTTCAAGTTGCTTCATTTGGTCTCTATGCTTAGTGAGGATGCCGTCGATCTCTTGATTGTAATTATCTTCAGATGAAAAGCGTTTAAATATCGCTTTAACATAAGAAATAAAATGCACTTCAACATCAATTGGTTTCTCAGTGTATACTGGTGAGTTAAATACTCCCCCACCTTGAATTTCAAGATTTGACTGAGACATTAACCATGTCGCAAATATACCGCCCAATGACAAGCCAAAGACAAGTATTCTGTCATACTCACCTTGCATGGCTTCAACCGCATCCAAGGCTTGTTGCTTCCATGTATTAATATCTGCATTCAAAATATCATTCATATCTTTTGTGGCATGCCCTTCAAATTTTGGACATAATACGCCGTAACCGCTGCGATTTAGCTCTCTCGCTAATAGATTCACATCATTTGGTGAGCCGGTATAGGCGTGGAATAAAATGATTCCAATCTCTTTATTCTCACCTTCATAATACTTTGCATCTTTTATTTCGTTTAATTTCAAGTATGAACCCTCCCAAAAACTTTATAAACAAAGTTTACATGATATTGATCAATAGTTAAACTAATAAGATTAAAAAAAGAACAAGCCCATATAGCAATCCATCAAGCACGAATTACTTTGAACATTGTTCTGATTAATTAATATATAACTTATTTATTTGATAAATAAGCCAATGTAATTGTTAAGACAAAGAATAAAATTCCTAAAATAGTTGTTGCACGAATTAAGAAAACTTCAAATCCTCTTGCACGTGTCTTCGGTTGTCCGTCATCGCCCCCACCGAGCATACTTGCTGCATTACTCTTAGATGGTTGCATAACAACAAAAATAATCATTAAAATTGCTACAATAATCAAAGCTGTAAGTAAAACTTGATACAAAGGTCTTACCTCCTCTATAAAATATCCATTACTCATAATATCATTTATTATATATATTATCAATTAATGTTCCTGCTAATAATCATTATACTGTAAATCCTAATTAACAATCAACCGCAATCTGACGAAATTATCATCACCCATGCGACTTTCTTTGACACAGCAAATTCAAACATGATAAATTATGAGTATTGATAAAGAATGGAGTAATCAAATGCAAAATGAAGAGAACATACTAGCGGTCAGTCGCTACTTTAAAATACTAAGTGATTATAATCGCTTATCAATTCTTTACTTACTCAAAGAACAGAAACGTTCAGTCTCTCAGATTGTTGAAGCCTTGCATTTAGAGCAATCAGCGGTATCACACCAATTAAAGATATTAAGAGACTCACGCTTAGTCAAAGCGGAACGACAAGGTAAATCAATGATTTATGAATTAGATGATGATCATGTCTTCACTATCCTTCATCAAATTGTTGATCACGTCCAAGAAAACGAATAAGTCTAGCTAATTGAAAGGAAATGATTCATGTGTCAAAGCAATGGTTAGAATGGGCAAAAGAATTGCAAGCCCTTGCCCAAACCGGTCTTCACTACACAAAAGATGTCTATGATAAAGAACGATTCCAGAGAATCCGCGAGATGAGTTGGCAAATGCTCGCAACCTTAAACGATAGCGACATGAATGAGATCAAAGCATTATTCCACATTGAAGACGGCTACCAAACACCCAAAGTCGATACACGAGCGGTTGTTTGGAAAGAGGATAAGATCCTTTTAGTCCAAGAGAATGACGGTCGTTGGGCCCTTCCTGGTGGTTGGATGGACATTACAGAAACCGTCTCATCTAATGCCGAAAAAGAATTGTTCGAAGAAGCTGGTGTGGTTGGAAAAGCAGACCGAATTATTGCCATCCATGACCATCACCGCCATAACGCTGTGAATCAAATTTTTACTATCGCCGATTGTAAAATTAAGCTAGACAACTAAAACAGCCATTTGTGGTACACTCAACTTGTAATTCCGACCAAAGAATACAAAGGAGTGACCACAAATGACCTACACCCATCTTACCACGGATGAA
>NZ_JBGQQZ010000001.1:0-76663 GCF_045528575.1 Ruoffia sp. FAM 24228 | reverse complement strand
CGTTTTCGTATTTTGATTACTCAGAACTTACTGGTTAGACAGACCAAAAAGAGACGACCGCTCTTCTTTAAAGATGAGAACACAACACAAACTATCGTTGCATAGAGAGACACTTAAACATAGGAATAAAAAAAGAGCCAAGGTGACTGCGTCACCTGGCTCCTCGGTCCACCAACATCAAAAATTCATGAACCTTTATTTTTCACAATAAATGGGTGGTTTTTTATACTGAGACTGAGTTTTTCCCAGCTCCTCGTTATTTTATTTGATTTTTTTGGCTAGCTCAAGAGCTTTACTTGTATTTTTAAAATGCAATTTAGCTGTTTTATCTAAGACACTTTTACCATGTTTTTTAATGAGTTGAGCAGCAAGTACATCACTGGCTTTGCCTGCACCAGACGGCAATACTTTATTAAATGGTTTTCCGAGTGTTTCAAGGGATTCTAAGAAAGCAGCTCTGGCTATAATTGACGCACTTGCGACTGCTAAATGATGACTTTCTCCTTTTTTGACAAAGTAGACATCATCTTTAATTGGATGTTGTTCTTTTTGTAAGTACTTAAAGTAGTTATTTGCGGGCGTAAATTGATCAATTAATACACCACGCATCTCCTCTTTTTGCTCTGGATTCAATTTATTTAATAATTTTCCGATAGTGAAATTATGTAACGACACTTTAATACTCACTGCATTATACCCTTTTTCAATACCTTGATTATATTTTTCAGGCGTACAGACTGTTAGGTGATAGGGTACGGACATTTTTAGCTCTTCTGCAATTTTTACAATTTCCTTATCATTCAGGAGTTTTGAATCTTTTACGCCTAATAATTTAACCAAATCAAATTGACTTGGTGATAAATAAACACTACAGACAGTCAAAGAGCCAAAGTAGCTACCATTACCAACTTCATCACTCCCGATTATTGGCCAATTAGCAAAGCCTTCTGGAAGACCTGAAGCTGATGGACTTGTATTGCTTTTGGTTTTTGAGCTCGTTGAGGATGTTGCTGAATGATTATTTTGCCATTTAGCTAACTCAACGTGGCTATCATTTCCTTGAAAGAGTACTTTTCCACTTGTATAACCAGTAATCGTTGTCGATCCTACTTTGGCACGAAATTCACTGTAAGGAACTGGATCAACTAAATTATTCTTGTAATGTTCGTGCATTTTGTTAAAGGTTGCTTTATTTACTTTTATACTTTCTGAGGCCATTCACTTCATCCTTTTCGATTGTTCTGTGATATATTATAATGAACATTAGGCAAATTGTGAAATAGATTTGAGTAATGTAAGACTATTTAAGATAAAAATGAATTTATAACAAAAATTTGGTAAAATAAGATAAGCAGTTGAAAAGGATGAGTAATGATGGAACGGAATTTACGATTTAAAGCAAAAATTGCAGGAAAAGAATACACGATTGTGGGTCAAAAATCGGCTCTACATTTAAATTCAGTGGTTGATATTGTAAATAATCAACTACAACAATTAACTGAAATGACACCGGAGTTAAATAATGAAGATCGAAGTATCTTAATGTCGGTAAATGCTATATCGGATCAGCTTATGAAAGAACAACAAATTCTTGAGCTAGAGGAAGAGATTGAACAATTAAAGACACAAATAGAATCTAAGCAATCAACACGTCCGAATTATTCGAGAAGAGATCAAAGTAATTCGCATCAAGTACCATATGAGCGTGAGTGATTAGTCAGATAGGAGAGATGCTATGTTAACAATTATTATTCTTATTGCCTTACTTATTAGTTTCTATACAGGCTATCGTCGAGGTTTAGTATTACAACTGATTCGTTTAGTTGGGTATATTATTACCTTTGTACTTGCGACACGTTATTTTCAACCATTATCTGAGATTGTCGAAATGCTCATACCATTTCCCTCAGTTCAACCGGATACAGATTTAGCTTTCTATGATGAAGCAACGAGCTTTTTTATTGATGAAGCTTTCTATCGAGTGATAACTTTTATCCTCATCGGTTTAATTGGTTGGGTTATTACTAACTTTTTATCTTTATTATTCACTCGTGTCATGTATTATGATTTACTCAACCATTTAAATGCTATTGGTGGTGGCGTAGTGAACGTTTTAATTACCTATGTTATTGTCTTTTTCTTTTTATTCGTTCTATCACTGATTCCGATTGAATTTATACAACAACAGTTTGTTGATAATCCGATAGCTTATCAAATAGTGTCGAATACGCCATTTTTCTCAAACTTTGCTGCAGAAACTTGGTTCAATTTCAATCCATTTTCTTAAGAAATAGCGGTGTTCCTATGAATGGCATAGGGACACTTTTTTTGTTATAATATATAGTTGATAGTAAGAGATAGAAAGGAATGATGTTTTCTGTGAGTAATGAGAAGATTTTTGACACATTAGAATTCGACAAAGTACGTCAACGTATCAAACAATATACTCAAACAGAACTTGCTCAGAGTAAGATAGCTAATATGAAACCATCGAATAATTACGAAACGATTCAAAAGTGGCAAGATGAAACTGAGCAGTCACTGAATCTATTGTTGCAGGATCGTCTTATTCCGGTACCCCGGTTACGATCATTGGATCAACCTTTAAAGAGATTAGAATTAGGTGCCAGTCTCAATGGTAGAGAACTCGCAGAAGTTGGTAAGTTGTTAACGTCAACGAAGCAAGTCATTCAATTCTTTGAAATTTTAGCTGATGATGAGAAATATTTCCCGGCATTACAAGCCTGGGTAGATCGTTGTATTCATCTGCCAGAAGTTGAGAAGCTAATTCATAATGCCATTGATGAAGATGGAAGTGTCTTATCTTCGGCATCGAGTCAATTAGCATCTATAAGAAGAAATCAATCCAATACAGAACAACAAGTGCGAAATCAATTGAATCAAATTTTAAAGAGTCGTGCGAATCAATTAACGGATACTTTAATTACAATTCGTAACGGGCGCTATGTTGTTCCGGTGAAAGCAGAATATCGTAATCAAATGGGCGGAACAGTCCACGATCAGAGTAGCTCTGGGCAGACTTTATATATGGAACCACAAAGCGTGGTAAATTTAAATAACCGTTTAGCGGAATTAAAAGTTGCTGAGCGAAAAGAAATCGAACGGATTCTGGATGAAATATCACAGAGCTTAATGCCATATACAAATGAAATTCGAACAAATCAAGAGATGTTAGCTCAATTAGACTTTATTCAAGCTAGAGCAGGGTATAGCCGTGAAATTGACGCGACTAAGCCAATCTTATCAAAAGATTTAATCGTTGCCTTATGGCAAGCGAGACACCCGCTCATTGCATCCGAAGATATCGTT
This sequence comes from Ruoffia sp. FAM 24228, assembly GCF_045528575.1. NCBI lineage: Bacteria > Bacillati > Bacillota > Bacilli > Lactobacillales > Aerococcaceae > Ruoffia > Ruoffia sp. FAM 24228. The sequence continues at coordinate 73,333 of NZ_JBGQQZ010000001.1, read as the reverse complement.
GCGAACGATATTTTACTTGGAGAAGAATATAAGGCTTTAATTATTACCGGACCGAATACGGGTGGTAAGACTATCTTGCTTAAGACGTTAGGCCTATTGCATTTGATGGGACAATCAGGCTTACATATTCCAGCTGAAGCTGGCAGTCAAATAGGTGTGTTTGATAATGTTTATGCCGATATCGGTGACGAGCAATCGATTGAACAAAGTTTAAGTACGTTCTCGAGTCATATGACAAACAATGTGAGAATTATTAACGATGCGACGCATGAATCTTTAGTTTTATTTGATGAGTTAGGTTCAGGGACGGATCCGCAAGAAGGTGCTGCATTAGCGATGGCGATTCTTGAACATTTTAGAAAAATGGGTACAACCATTATGGCAACGACTCACTATCCTGAATTGAAATTATATGCCAATGATGCTAAGGACACAATTAACGCGAGTATGGAATTTAATTCGGACACATTATCACCGACATATCGCTTATTAATAGGTGTCCCGGGTAGATCTAACGCACTCGAAATTTCTAAACGTTTGGGACTGCCAGATACGATTCTTCAAACTGCTCAAGAAGGTGTATCTAGAGATGATCAATCCATTAACGAGATGGTGGCTAATCTTGAATTTGAACGCCGTTCAGCTGAACAAGATCATATGAAAGCAGAGAAGTTCCTGGATGATGCAGAACAATTACATAAAGATTTACGACACGAATACAATCGCTGGTTAGAGCAAAAGAGTAAGATCGTTGAAAAGGCGAAGCGAGATGCTAATGAACTCGTGCGCGAGAAACAGGATGAAGCAGAAAAACTATTAAGTGAAATAAGAGAATTACAACTCGAACAAGGACAAAGTAATACGATTAAAGAACATGTACTTATTGATAAGCGATCATCCTTTGATGACTTGAAATTGCCAGAAGAACTTAAGAAGAATAAAGTGCTTAAACGTGCGAAAGAGAAGAAGAAACTTAAACCTGGTGATGACGTAGAAGTTCTTTCATATGGCCAAAGAGGCTCTATTGTTGAACAATCTGGAAAAGATGAATACGTTGTTCAAATGGGAATATTAAAGATGAAAATTGCCGAGAAAGATTTAGAACCACTTAAGAAAGTTGAAAAACCAACGAAAGTAAACGTCCAAAGAAATGTTGGATCAAAAGTTAAAACGACACTCGACTTACGTGGCCAACGTTATGATGCGGGCTTATCCAAATTAGAAGAGTATTTGGACTCTGCCTTATTATCAAATCATCCAATGGTAACAATTATTCATGGTAAAGGGACAGGTGCTTTAAGAAACGGTGTTCAAAAAGCACTTAAAGAGCATCCGCAAGTCGATCGCTTTGAATACTCACCACCAAACGCAGGTGGCGATGGGTCAACGATTGTTTATTTTAAATAATAAGTTTAATCATTATAATAAGTATTTGAACAATTAGATAGTCTTCAATACTATGAGATGTTATAATAGTTTTATGAAAAGGGAGGAATGTAAACATGACACAAGCAATATCTGATGATCAATTTAATGCAAAAACAGATGAAGGGATTACCTTAACGGACTTTTGGGCACCTTGGTGTGGTCCATGTCGTATGCAATCACCTATCGTGGATGAATTAGCTGAAGAAATGGACGACGTTGAATTTTACAAAATGAACGTAGACGACGAACCTAAGACAGCTCAATCATTTGGAATTATGTCAATTCCAACACTTTTAATCAAAAAAGATGGCGAAGTTGTTGAAAAATTAGTAGGATACCACGACAAAGCCCGTTTGACTGAGATTTTAAATCAGTACATATAAATAGATAGATTAGATTTTAGCATTCATCTTACTTTTAAGGTGAATGCTTTTTTTGATTTTTGAGAAAAATGAGATATACTGATAGTATTTCTATAAGTCAAAAGGGACTTGAATTCCCTCTAGTTATATAAGGAAAACTAGACTATAATTGATGTGAGAGGTGGATGAAAAGATGTCAAAAAGAGTTTTAGTCGTAAATGATATTCCAGGAGCAGGTAAAGTAGCTGCAAATATAAACATTCCAATATTATCCGCTGGTGGATTGGAAGTATCCATTCTTCCTACAATGTTTGTATCAACCCAAACAGGGGAAAGTTATGCTAATATTATTCGTCATGAAATGAATGAAGATTTCAAACGAACGGTTGAAGTTTGGAAGGCAAATGACATCCATTTTGATGTCATGATGACTGGGTATTTTTCAACGACAGAGCAAATTGAATTATTTACCCAATATTATCGTGAGGAGAAACGGTTGAATCCAGAACTAATCTTGTTAATGGATCCGATTATGGCTGATCATGGGAAATATTATCCCGGTTTTGACCACCAAATCGCCGAAAAATTCTCAGCTTTAATGAAAGAAGCGGATATTGTCTTTCCAAATATTACAGAAGCGTGCTTTATTACGAATACGCCTTACTCAGAATCGATGACGGTTGAAGAGTTAGATAAAGTGAGTCTTAAATTAATTGAGTATGGTGCGAAGCATGTGGCTATTACTGGCGTTCGTTTACCTGATAAAATGCCAGATCAAATAGGCTTTTATGTTAGAGGACACAATGATTACCAAAAGTTACTGATGCATAGATATTATCCGCAACATTTCTTTGGTACCGGAGATATTGTCGTGAGTTCGACAACGGTTTGGTATAGTAGAGGGCTTTCCATTGAAGAGTCTCTAGTGAAGACAGGAAGCATTATTGAGCAATCATTAGACAATACGTTAGCCTTGAATCGAGATATCAAATGGGGAATTTATTTCGAGCCAACTTTAAAGGAATTCTTCCCACAATAAAATATAGAAAGGAATTTTTTAATGAAAGATGTAACTGATACATTTAACAACAGGAAGTGGAAAGATTCTTTCCAAAACAGGATGTCCAAAAATAAATTAAGTGGAGGGAAAGTACGTTATTTATATATTATACTAGTGATTTTAATAGCTCTTTACTACTATATTATGCTTCCGCCATTACATTATGCTTCACTTGATTTTTGGATTTTCTTATTCCTTATTGCAGCTGGTGTTTTAATTATTGAATTGTTAGCAGATAGTGTAAAAACATTTTCTAAACTTAAAAACGGTGAAACTGGCTTTAGTATGCCAAAATTCTCTCTGAAATATAAATTATTAGTGTACCCATGGCCAATCTTATTAGTTATTGGTGTGGTTACTTACTTAGTCTTATCACCTGTATTCTTTTCGGATGGGTATTCAAATATGATTACAGTGGATCAAGCTTCTTTCGAAGAAGATTTTCCTGAGACAAATATCAATCAAATTCCTTTAGTTGACCGTGATACGGCTGAACGATTGGGGAATAGACAATTAGGTAATATAACAGAACTTGTTTCTCAATTTGAAGTAGCTGAAGATTATACACAAATTACAATTGATTCCGCTCCTTACCGTGTATCACCACTAGAATATGCTGGTTTCTTCCGTTGGTTAAATAATTTTCAAACAGGGATTCCACATTATATCCAAGTTGATAATGTCACGGGTGAGGTTCAATTACAAACACCACCTGAACCTATTCGCTATAGTCACTCAGAAATTTTAAACCGAGACGTCATGCGTAAATTACGTTTTTCAAATCCATTTGCATTATTTGAAGCACCAACGTTTGAAATTGATGATGAGGGAAATCCTTTTTATATCGCTTCAACATATACGCGTAATTTCTTTATAAGAGAGCCAGAAGTAAATGGTGTCATTGTGTTGAATGCGACGACTGGTGAAACAAATACGTATTCTTTAGAAGAAATACCAAGTTGGGTCGATCGAGTGTATGGTGCAGATTTAATTATGCATCAATTGACGATGCAAGGTCACTACCGTAACGGATTCTTTAACTCACTATTTGCTCAAGAAGGAGTGACAGAACCAACAGCGGGATATACATATTTACCAATCGGAGATGATTTATATCTGTATACAGGTATTACATCCGTAGCGGCGGATGAGTCGAATATTGGTTTCGTGTTAGTAAACTTAAGAACAAAAGAAGCCCAAATGTATCCTCTAAGTGCAGCTGAAGAATTCTCAGCAATGCGTTCAGCGGAAGGTAGTGTTCAAGAAACAAGCTACACAGCGACATTCCCATTACTTATAAACATTAATGGAAATCCGATGTATATCCTTACATTGAAAGATAATTCCGGCTTAATTAAAGAATATGCTTTAGTTGATGTTCAAAACTATCAAAGTGTTTATGTCGAATCAAGTGTGTCTCAATTAATGCAAGCTTACGCAGTTGATAATCCATTAGACATTGAAGAAATCGAAACTGAAGATGACTTGAATGAATTTACAGGAGAAGTGGATGCTGTTCAAGCGGTTGTTGTCGAAGGAAATACGGTTTATTACTTTACATTTGATGGAACAGTTTATAAAGCTGATATCTCATTAAATGATTACTTACCGTTTTTAGAAGCAGGAACAGAAGTTGACTTTACAGCTACAGAGTCTGGAGAAGTCAGAGAAATTGAATGGTAAACATTATTATAAATTAAACACAGGACCTACATATTTGAAAATATGTGGGTCTTTTTACTTAATTATGATAAGGAATATAATTTGGAATATGAATATGAGTTCGATATACTTAAACCATTAAAGGAGGTTATTATGTTAACAGTAAGCAATTTAGTGAAAAGCTTTGGCGATTTACGAGCAGTCGATGGCGTATCATTTGAGATTGAGGATGGAATAATTCTAGGAATGATTGGCCAAAATGGATCTGGTAAAACGACAATCTTTCGAATGATTTTAGATTTTTTAACTCCAGAAGAAGACGGTAAGGTTAACTGGAACGGCGAAAAATTGGGCAATAATTTGTATGATAATATCGGTTATTTACCAGAAGAACGTGGATTATATGAAACAATGACCATCGAACAACAAATCACCTATTTCGCCCAATTGCGTGGAATGCAAAGAGATGATATCGATAATAAAATCGATGAATGGATGAAAAAGTTTGACGTTAAAGGAACACGAACAGATAAGATTAAAACTTTATCTAAAGGGAATCAGCAAAAGGTCCAGCTCATTGCGACGTTAATTCATGAGCCTAAATTAGTTATCTTAGATGAGCCCTTTAGTGGACTCGATCCGGTGAATGCTGAGTTATTAGAACAAGGCATTTTAGACTTGAAAGAAAAGGGTAGTGCAATCATCTTCTCAAGTCATAATATGAATAATGTCGAAGAGATTTGTGATAAATTAGTCATGATTCATCACGGAAAACAATTATTGTATGGTGAAATTAATGAAGTGAGAGAAAGCTTTGGAAGAACATTTATCTATATAGAAACACCTGATTGGACACTTGAAGAACTCAAAGAATTAGAAGGGGTCATCGATGTGAAGGAAACGAGAAAAAATCAATATACATTGAAACTCGAGGATGCATCTTATGGTGAACCTTTATTTAAAACAATTTCTAAAGGTGAATACTTACCGAAGTTTAGTCAACAGCCACCGACATTAGAGGAAATATTTAAGATGAAAGCAGGTGAAGCCATTCATGAATAGATTAGGAGTTATAATTAAAGAAGTCTATCGAAAAAATGTCCTATCTTGGTCATTTTTTTGGATGATTGTCTCACCAATTATAATGGTAGGTGTTGTGTTAGCTATTGGTTATTTCGTCGGCAGCAGTCAGTTAGATTCATCTGTGGGTAATATTGCGGTGATTGATGCGAATGCTGAAGTCCAAGAGATTATTGAAGAAGTTAATACTGGAAATCAAATACAATATGATTTTGATCGTAGTCAAGCAGATGAAGCTTTACAGACCGATGACATAGACGGTTATTTAATATTTGGAGATGATGTTTCTAATCCAATGTATTACCGCAAAACTACAAGCAAAGATATTTCATTAGCACCTTTTGAAGAAGCCTTAAGTCAATATAATTTCGTCAATTCAGCGGAAGAAATGGGCTTGACCGGTGAACAATTAACTCAAATTCAAGATACAGCCGTATCGATTAATAGTATTAACGTGAGTAGGAATGAGGCCGGTGAAGTCGTTGAACAATCTGCTCAAGATCCTGTGATGTTTGTAAGGATTGGGATTGCTTATGCTGTTTCAATTATTGTATTCATATTTATTATGAATTATGTGAGTATTATTTCTCAAGAAATCGCGGTTGAAAAAGGGTCGAGAATTATGGAAATTATACTTTCCAGTGTATCACCTACCGCTCACTTCCTAGGGAAATTGATAGGGATATTATTAGTGATACTGACTCAAGTCGTTATTTATATTGGTTTGTATTTCTTAATTTCTTTTGTTTTACGTCAATTGAATCTACTGGATTCTTTTGAGGGGTTAAATATTGGTGAACTGTTACAAGGTAGTAGTAATGTTGTTATCTTAGGTATCGTCTATGCCATCAGCGGTATATTAATTTATACTGTTCTTGCCGGATTCTTAGGTTCATTAGTATCTAAGACTGAAGATGTTAATAAGATGATTACACCGATTATATTCTTAGCTCTAGGTGGTTTCTATGTTGGGATGTTTGCACTGAATTCAACGAATAATTCCTTAGTTCGAATTACATCGCAAATCCCATTATTTACACCATTTATCATGCCGTTTAGAGTCGCTGCAGAAACTGTAAGTTCAACTGAAATCGCCATTTCAATTGTGGTTTCCGTCTTATTTATGGCCTTTGTACTTTGGTTCTCACTTCTGTTCTATAAGAGCAATGTTCTAATCTATAGTGATAAAGGGATGGTGAATGCCTTCAAGCGTTCATTTGCCTTATGGAAAAGTGAAAGAGCAAGTAAATAGAATGTGTTTAAAGAAACAATCCAGTCACACGGGTTGTTTTTTTGTAAAATTTTAGGCACATTTTTTAGCATTATTTTGTAATCAGCGTTATACTATAAGTTAATAATTATTTGTTTACTTTCGGAGCGATTTATTCACTCCACTTAATATCGATGTGATATTATTAATACGGTACTATTAGAAAAGAGATGAAAGTATGAAAGAATTACCCATTGGCTTTATTGATTCAGGGTTTGGTGGTTTAACGGTTGTAAAGCAGAGTTTAAAACAACTACCTAATGAATCAATCATCTATCTAGGTGACAGTGCACGTGCACCTTATGGGCCGAGATCATTACAAGAAGTTAAACGATATATATGGCAGATGACGAATTACTTACGCGAAAAGGGCATCAAAATGCTTGTCATTGCTTGTAATACAGGGACAGCAGCTGCGTTAGAAGAGATTCGAGCAACATTAGCTATTCCAGTTGTTGGTGTGATTCATTCTGGTTGTCGTACAGCTATTAAGAATACGACCGGCGGACACGTCGGTGTCATCGGAACCCAAGGAACAATTAATAGTAATATGTATGAAGAGGTGATGCTTGAAAAAGCTGACACACTCAATATTACGAGTATCGCTTGTCCTGAATTTGTTGAACTCGTTGAGTCTCAAAATATTGAAACGGACGAAGCTCTTGATATTATAAATCATCGATTAGAACCCTTAATAGAGGCGAAAGTAGATAGCCTTGTTCTAGGATGTACACATTATCCCTTACTGATTGACAAGATTCAAAAGGTCATGGGACCAGAGGTTACTTTGATTGATTCTGGGGTTGAAACGATTAATGAAGTGAGTACCTTACTCGACTACTTTAGTTTAAGTCGTACCGCAGAAGAAGCAGCACTCACACCAGCAACGCAAGCAATTTATACGACAGGCAATGCTTCGGAATTTGAAACATTCGTCCGTCAATGGTTAAAGCAACCCGAACTCAAAGTTCAAGAATGTGATATAAAAGGAGAGATTATCGTTGATTGTTATGATAGCTAGTCATAATCAAGGGAAAATAAAAGAATTTAAAGAGATGTTCAAAAACACTGATATCGAAGTAAAATCATTATTAGATTACCCTGACGTTGAAGAAGTTGAAGAAACTGGAACAACATTTGAAGAAAATGCGCGTTTGAAAGCTGAAACAATTGCCAATGAATTACAGGTCATTGCTTTAGCCGATGACTCAGGCTTAGTTGTTCCATCATTAAACGGCGAACCGGGGGTATATAGTGCAAGATACAGCGGCGAACCGAAAGATGATCAACGAAATAATCAGAAATTATTAACCGAGATGGCAAGTTTTGAAGGGAAAGACCGCCAGGCATACTTTCAATCGGTATTAGTATTAGCTTATCCAAATAATGAAAGTCTAGTGGTTGAAGGAAAAGCTCAAGGTTATATTCTCAAAGAATTAAGTGGCGACGATGGATTCGGCTATGACCCATTATTTTATTATCCTGAGAAAGAAAAGACATTTGGAGAGATGATCCTTACAGAAAAAAATAAAATAAGTCATAGAGCGAAAGCAATGCAAGAATTAAAGAAAAAAATAGATAAATGGATGAAGGAGCTGGATATTTATGAAAATGATGATTTTAAGTGACAATCACGGACGTTGGAAAAAAGTATATGACATTGTTAAAGAAGTCAGACCAACAGTGGATTATATCTTCCATCTAGGTGATTCAGAGTTCGAACAAGATGATTCTATTTGGGAATTAATTGATGGTGCCGTAGAAGGGAATATGGACGGGAATCAATATTATCCAATGGAACAAATCATCGACACACCAGAAGGAAAAGTGTACTTAGTACATGGACACGTTCAAAGTGTTAATCGTACAAACAGCGCTGTCATTGAATTAGCTAAAGAGCGCGGAGCGAACTTTGTGTTTCATGGTCACACGCATCAATTAAAGAGTGAATTGATTGATGATGAATTACTATTAGTTAATCCAGGTAGTTTAAATAATTCAAGAGGGATTCATCCATATAAAACATATGCGATTGTTAATGTAACTAATGATGAATATGAAGTGACGTTCTATGATGAGGATATGAAACTACTAGAAGAATTAACACACACCTATCCAAGATAAAAAAATGCGATGAGTTTTTAAGCTCATCGCATTTTTTTATTATGTTTCGTCGTAAACAGAACTTGGAATTTTGAAATCTTGTTCTTGTAGAGCAAATAAATATTCACGATAGAAAATACTTGTATGCATATAATCTTCTCCCGTTGCTACAGTAAAAGCAATACGGTAATTGAATGTTTGATCAACTCCACGAACGAAACCAACAATGGTAGGTTCATCGCGCATGACTTCATTGTATTTTTCATAAATCATTTGAGTTATATCTTCCATTTCTGCTTCAAAAGTTTTAAATTCAGTTTCGTCTGCTACTGGGATTTCAATCGTAACTTGACGCGTACTACGGCTTTTATTGTTAACCGTTGTAATTAGGCTATTGGGAATATAAAACTTATCCCCACTAGCTGCCTGAATGGTTGTTGTACGTATACCAACATCCTCAATTGTACCAGTAATTTCTTCCGCTGGAATTTGCACAAAATCTCCCACTTCAAAGTGATTCTCAAAGATAATGAAGAAACCATTAATCATATCATTGATCAGGTCTTGGGCACCAAGACCAATCGCAACCCCAGCAATCCCAGCACCAGCTAATAACGTTCCAACAGGAAAACCTAAAGCTGTGAGTAAATAATATATAAATAGAAAGTATAAAATATACATTGAAAAGTTACGAAGTAAGGTATTAATAGTCTTAATTCGTTGGGGTGATTGCTTTCCTCTAATGCTAATACGACCTGCAGGGTTCGCATTAAAGAATGATTCGATAATGTATTTCACGACTAAAAAAATAATCGTAATGATTATTAAACGCAATAATATTGTTCCAAAATAAATAATATTCTCAGATGTTTCTTCTGGCATAAAATTCCTTAGAATTGCTTCTAAGTTTAATTGTCCGATCGCCAAATTATCACACTCCTTTACTAAAATATAACAGAATTAGCATGGTTTATATAGTTTTTTGCACGAGTAGGCTAATACTTCAAAAAATATAAATAAAAAAACTCTCAGAATATGTATACAATTATTTGTACAATATCCTTAAAAATGATATATTTATCCTATAAGAACAGGGAAGGAGTGAGTTAGAAGTATGACAATAGGAGAATTAGCTGGAATTATTGCAGCGCTTGCATTTGTGGTATTAGTTGTATTTATTTGTTTAAATTTATCAAGATTATCACAAATTTTAAAAGATGTAAACGAAACGGTGGCAAAACTAAATACTACTATTGATGTCGTAACAAAAGACGTAGATAATCTATCGATCGAAGTTGAGGGGTTATTGAACAAAGCGAATACGTTAGTTGACGACGTAAATGGTAAATTAAGTAAAACAGATCCATTATTTGTTGCTATCGGAGATTTAGGTACATCTGTATCTGATTTAAATGATTCAACTAAAAATATGACTTCAAATTTATTGAAAGGGGTAGGGAAGAAACGCCAATCACCTATCGAAAAATTTGTAAATTCGGCTAAGGGAGTAGCACGCAAACGACCTTCAGCAGGAGAAGCGGCACCATCACCCAGAACAGAAACGTCGAATCGTCCGGTGACTAAACCAAAACCACCTGTACCAACGGTAGATTCATTAGAAAAAGAATTATATGAATCAGAATTATTTGATATTAAAAATAAACCAGCATCAAAGACAGCTGGAGAAATAACAATAAAAAACTAAAAGAATGATAATAGAAAGGATGATTTGAATGAGTAAAAATGGAGGATTTTTCTTAGGAGCATTATTTGGCGCTTCAGTAGCAGGAATTGCTGCTTTATTATACGCACCAAAATCAGGGAAAGAATTACGTCGTGATATTGCTGTAGAAGTTGACCAGTTTTTAGATAGTGCTGGGGAATATACAGACTATGCAGTAGAACGTGGTGTTGAATTATATGATGCTGCCTATGAAACAACTGAAGATATTAAAGTAAATCTAAAAGATTCAGCGGATCAATTTAAATCTCAATTTGACGATATTCGGCAAGAAGCATCAACAGAATGGAATCGTGTAAAAAGCGACATGAACGAATCCAAAGATGAATTAAGTAAAGATGCACAAAAATTAAAAGAAGATGCAGAAGACTTAGGAGATACAATTACTGTTGAAGCTGAAGACTTAGCAGACGATGTAAGTGACTCAGCACAACATGTAAAAGCGTCAACTGAAGACGCTGTTGATAACGTGAAAGATCAAGTAAATAAATAATTTATTACTAATGTGAGTGATACATTAATTTAATGTATTATTCACATTTTTTATTGACATTTTCATGAAAATATAGGAACATATAGTCTTGGGTATATTTATATCATTTTCATAAAAACATTGCTTAAATCGTAATTCACTGGAAATAAAACGCTTGCAATAAAAAATGAATTGTGATAAATTTACAACAAGTAGATACTTATTTGAAAGAAGGTTAGCCCTATGGAAAAACAAACAATTACAATATATGATGTCGCTCGTGAAGCAGGGGTTTCTATGGCAACGGTATCTCGTGTTGTCAATGGTAATCCGAATGTTAAACCTAGTACACGCAAAAAGGTTTCAGAAGTCATTGAAAGATTAGATTATCGACCAAATGCTGTAGCTCGTGGTTTAGCAAGTAAAAAAACGACGACAGTTGGAGTTATTTTACCAAGTGTAACAAATTTATTCTTCTCATCTTTAGCTCGAGGAATAGATGATATTGCATCAATGTACAAATATAACATTATCTTAGCAAACTCCGATGAGAGTCAAGAGAAGGAAGTACAAGTATTTAATACATTACTTGCGAATCAAGTAGATGGAATTATCTTTATGGGACAAAATGTTTCAGAGTTTATCCGTAAAGAAATCGAACGTACTTCTACCCCTGTTGTTTTTGCTGGTACTTTAGTTAACAACCCTGAATATTATAGTGTGAATATTGATCACACGGTTGCTACAAAAGAAATCACAGCAGAATTATTAGAACACGGACGTCGCGTTGTTTTAGTGACTGATGAGCCAGAATTATTAACGTCTCAACATCGCTTAGAAGGATTTAAAGTTGCATATGAAGAAAAAGGTGTAGAGTTTGATGAAGATTTAGTTATCCAACAAGCACTAAGATATACAGATGCAGATAAAGTGTTAGAAGAACTACAAACGCTTAAAGCAGATAGTGTTATCGTTAAAGAAGATACATTTGCTGCGGCATTAATGAACGCTGCTTTAGACGCAGGCTTTAAAGTACCTGAAGACTTAGAAGTGATTACAAGTGATAATTCAATCGTTACCGAAATTGTACGACCAAAATTAACAAGTATCCAACAACCTTTATATGATATTGGTGCGGTTGCGATGCGTCTGTTAACTAAAATTATGAGTAATGAAGAAGTTGAAGAGAAACAAGTCATCTTACCATATAAGATCAAACATCGTGGATCAACATTACACACAGACTAAATTTAAATGTTTATGAAAAAAATCCCACTAAATTGTTTAGTTAACAGTTTAGTGGGACTATTTTCATTAGTTTGATTGTTATATGAGGTGAATCAAAGAAATTTGACTATGACAGCCTATTTGTCTTCTGAATAGATAGAAGGTTAAACAATTAACAACATGTCTTAAATAGAGCGTTATTGCGTTAGAACAGAATGTAATATAATTCAAATATAATAAAAAGACGCTGAGAAAACTACTAATAAAGTAGTACTCAGTGTCTTTTCTTGATTATTAACTTTCCGGTGTTGACTCTGCCGGTTGTTCCTCATTGCTTGGGTTATTATTTTCATCTGGATTCTCTGTTGTTTCATCTTCAGTAGATTCATCCTGATTACTTTCATCGCCTTCATTACTTTCAACACTTTCTTGTGATGATTGTTGCTGCTGCTGTTGCTGTTGCTGTCTTCTTTGTTGCTCTTGAGTTGAACGAACATTATTCCAGAATCGAGCAAGATCTTCTTCAGTAGCTCCTAACATAAAGTCAAAAGTTAACTCAGGTGCGGGGTTAGAAACCTTGAATAGCTCTGTCTTCGTTGGTCCAGTTAACTGATAAGTATTGCTATTGTAAGTAAATCTACCTGGAAGTGTACCCGTTTGTTCTAGAACAGTTTGTTCTCGGACAGAATCAGGTTGGACGAAAGTTTCTTCCGTACCGAAAATTTCTGGGCGAAGTTCATATAAATCATTTACAATACGAGACCAATAAATTTGACTACGAACACTTTCACGGTCAAAACCATCATTCACATCAATCGTATAATCAGCATATCTTGAATCATAACCAATCCAAGAACCAATTGTAATCGATGGGGTGGAAGCAATAAACCATATATCTTTAGAGTTTTCACTAATACCTGATTTTGCAATCCAGTCACCTGGCACATTCATGTATTCATTCGCTGTACGTCCGGTACCTTCAGTCATAGTATCTCGTAACATATCAATCATTATATAATTCGTATCTTCCGAGAATACACGTGTTGGAGTTTCGTTTTGTTGGAATACAACATTACCAAAAGCATCCTCGATACGTTCAATATAGTGACCGTCTACGTACTCTCCACCGTTAGCAAACGTTGAGAAAGCACGTGTTTCTTCTAGAACAGTAGGACCAGTAGTCACACCACCTAGAGAAAAGGCTAAGTTGTTTGTATCTTCTTCAGTATATGAGTCAATAGTATTGAAGCCCATGCGCTCAAGATAATCAATGATAGGAATACCTTGAGAACGCAATTCGTCATAAATACGAACCGCAGGTATATTATCTGATCTTAATAGGGCAGTTCGAGCGGTCATTAATGTATCACTCACAACACTACCATAGTTCGTTGGTGCCCAAGTTGAACCATCTTCATAAGTTTCTACAAAAGCTGTATCCGGAATAACTGTAGAAGGGTTAATGATATTGTTCTCCACTGCAGGTCCGTAAACGGCCAGCGGTTTAATGGTTGAACCTGGTGAGCGACGCATTTGGAAAGCGTGGTCAATTTGGTTATTCTCAAAATCAGTTCCCGCTACGAATCCAAGGACCGCACCTGTATTGTTATCAATTGCAACTAAACCAGTTTGAACTTCTTCCACATAGTATGTTTCCACACCAGTCTCAGGGTCAGTGTAGACACCATCATAAACCGCACCAAGCTGATCCTCATAGGCTCTAGCTGACTCTTGGAGTTGGTCATAAATTTCTTTATCGATTGTAGAATATACGCGGTAACCCCCAGTACGTAACTGTTCTTCAGCCGCAAAGTAATATTCATTGTACCATTCGTCATCACTATAGACTTGCTTCCATGAGTATCCATCGTCTTGAATGTTCAATAACATAAGTTCCTCAATGGCACCATTCATAACCGCTTGATATAAGTATGATTGACGAATTTCTTCACGCGGCTCGGGTGGCAAGAAGTCTTGAGTAATATCATAAGCAATGGCTGTTTCATATTCGTCTTTAGTAATTTTTTCAGCACGATACATACGATATAAAACTTCATTCATTCGTTCGATACCAAATTGAAGGGAAGCCTCGTCACGGATTTCTCCATTTTGATCGTAAGGAGTATAAGTATACGGGTCTTGAGGAAGACCGACTAAGAATGCGGCTTGATTTAAAGTAACATCCTCAGGTGCTACACCAAAAATACCCTCGGCTGCTTCTACAATACCAGCCACATTATCTCCGTTGTTATTTCTACCAAAAGGAGACACATTTAAGTAAGCCGTTAATATTTCTTCTTTAGTAAAATAGTTTTCTAATCTTAAAGCTAAAAGAATTTCATTCGCTTTTCTAAAGAAAGTGACATCATTTGTTAGCATTTGTTGCTTAACTAATTGCTGTGTTAGCGTTGAACCACCTGTACCCGAACCCGTTAAGAAAGTTTGGAGAACAGCACGAAGCAATGCTTTTGGAACAATTCCCGGATGTTCTGCAAAATATTCATCCTCAGTTGCAATAAAACCATCGACAATATAATTTGAAATATCGTTTAGATTTGCAACAGAACGAACAATATCTGTCCGGACATTGGCAATTGGGTTTCCGTCAGCATAATACAATGTACTTTGTTGATCTAGACGATTAATCTGCTCTGCCATCTCTCGTTCATTAGGAGGGGGCGTATTTGCTACAAGATTCGCAAAGAATCCGATACCTGTACCACCAATGAGTGCTCCTGTTAAGACGATGATAATAATTAAATACATAATTAATCGTTTAATAACATTGAAAGTAACATTAATACCAAAAAATGTTTTTTCTTTTAATGAAAAGTTTTTTAATGAGTATTTATCTTTTTTCTTTTGACGTTTGTGTTGTTTAGGATCGATTGCCTCTTCATCAGTTTCATCATCAAAGTCCGTACTTGCAGCAACCCCTCCGGCTAATGCCGCAGTCCCAGCGGGATTTTCAATGCTTTGACCTAAGGGAGCGGCTGATACGGTTTCATCATTAGGGTTGAACACATGTATTGAATCCATTGAATCAGCCCAGTGTTCATCTGATTGACTTTCAAATTGCTCAGCGTCATCTATCTTAGCTTGCTTTTCAACATCATCAAAGTCATTTGTTCGGATTCGAGACTCAGAATCAGGTACATTTGCTTCACCCGCAAGTGGAGTAGGGTCAATCACTTGAGGTATAGGCATTACTGGAACAATTGGTTTGTTATCAGTATCCTTAGAATCGTCATGATTGTCGTTTGTTGAAGCTGACGGTGACTTAGTTGTTTGATACGAATCTTCAATTTCTTTGTCCGAACTCATACTTTCAAGTTGTGTGATTCTTTCTTTACGACGTCGTTCTCGTTCAGCTAATAATCGATCAGGACTTGGGAGATCAGAAGCCGCATTGTGTGTTGAGTTATTATTCAACGGCTCCTCTTTATTATCTTCTGTATCAGATAATGAAAAGACTGGCTTATAGGCACTTTTATCAGAATAAAGCTGATCATTGAGTTCTGATTCTCTGCGTTCTCTTACAATATTTCGTTTGATTGCATCATCTCTTAACGGAATGTTGCTTGTGTTAAGAGAGGCTCTTTTGGCTCGTTCATTTAAATCTCGGCTTTTCGCTGATTTAATATCTGAATAAGTAGAAGAGGGCGCTTCATTTGTTTCGCTAAATAACTTTTGAACCCGTTTAATTGACCGGTTTATCATTAAACTTGATTTATTCGGATCGAATTTATTATCGGGTGATGTATTTTCTTTATTAAAGTCCGAGTTAGAAGAGCTTTCCTTCCGAATATCAGAATAGCGTTCTTGTTGTTCCTCTTGAAAATCATCATAAAAGTTATCCCACTTATTAGAAGAGGGATGGTTATTTGATTCATTAGTATCTTCAGACGGAACTTTACGATTTGAGTGGCTATCTTCAATAGGCTCGTCAAATGAAATATCAAAAAACTTACTATCATTAGAATTATTTTTTGAATGTTTATCAGTCATTGATTCACCATCTTCCTGTTAAAATTTATTATTAAGCCGTTTCGGTATTCTCTAAAGATTCCCCAATGGCTTCTAAGCGATTTTGCCATTCAGAAGTTGTAAGATGATGCTCGCTTACAAAACGATTGCGCGGATGACGACGGCATTCTGGTGAACATCCACGGACATATTTTGCTTCATTTTCTTCTGAACTTAATATTTGTTTATTACAATCTGGGTTTGCACAGTTTACATAACGTTCACAAGGCGTTCCGTCATAGTAATCTTTACCAACAATAGTCGGTGATACGCGGTTAATTGGTACTGAGATACGCTCATCAAAGACGTACATTTGACCTTCCCATAAATCCCCTTGAGTTTCTGGGTCTTTACTGTATGTATCAATTCCACCTTCTAATTGGCCAATTTCTGTTGTGATACCTTCGCGAAGCATCCAACCAGAGAACTTCTCACAACGTACGCCTCCTGTACAATAAACAACGACTTTTTTGTCCATGAATTTCTCTTTATTGTTTATTACCCATTCAGGTAATTCACGGAAGTTACGAATTTCAGGGCGAAGCGCACCTTTAAAGTGACCTAAGTCATATTCATAATCATTACGTGTATCTAATACAATGGTATCTTCGTCTTCTAGCGCTTCACGGAATTCTTTTGGTTTTAAATGTTTACCTGTTGTTGTTAGTGGATCGATGTCATCCTCTAAGTTTAACGAAACGATTTCTTCACGTACACGCACAAACATTTTACTATGAGCATAGTCATCAGCAGGATCTTCTTTGAACCATACGTCCTCAAATCCTGGAAGAGAATGTAAAAATTCTTTATATTTCTCTGTTTGTTCGATTGTACCAGAAACAGTTCCATTAATACCTTCAGTTCCAACTAAAATACGTCCTTTTAGGCCAGTTTTTTTACAAAAGGCTAGATGCTCTTCTCTAAACTGCTCAGGATCATCAATAGTCTCGTATTTATAGTATAATAACACCTTAAATTCTTTCTTCATTATTTGTCCTCCTTGTAGTTGCATACTACAGTTTTCTGAATATATATTATACTATTAAATCAAGAATGGTAACAGGTTTTAGCTAAAATTCATATAAATGTAATAGAAAAATCATATTATAGATGTGAATTATTATCTAAATTGGTATAATATTATTTAGATAATAATAAATATATCACAAAGATGGTGAATTTTATGCTGAAAAACGTATTGTTAATAACAAACCCAGTTGCAGGAAAAGGGTATGGAGAAAAGTATGCTCAAAAATTAAAGAATGTTCTTGAAGATTATCATCAATCTAAAGTTGAGATAAAAATTACTGAAGAAGAATTCGATGCAACAAAATGGAGTAAAAATGCAACAAAAGATGGATTTGACACAGTCATTTGCTTAGGTGGCGATGGTACAGTGTCAGAAACGGTAAATGGAATTATTGAAGCTCAAGATAAGCCGGTATTTGGCTTTGTTCCAATGGGGACGGTTAATGATTTAGGCCGTGCATTGGGATATAAAATGAACGCAAAAAAAGCGATTGAAGATTTTCAAACTGTTTCGATCGATAAATTAGATGTTGGAAAAGTAAATGATCGTATATTTATTAATGTAATTGCATTAGGACCAATTGCGGAAGAAGTAATGACGACAGCTTCAGATGATAAGAATCGCTTCGGCGCTCTTGCTTATGTAAGAGACGGTATGAAAGCATTCTTTACCGATAAAGGTTATGAAGTTCGAGTGACAGCTTCAGATGGTACGGCCACAGATATTAAAACAAATTTATTATTTGTTGGTCTAACAAACAGCATTGGTGGCGTTGAATTTATGGTTCCAGGAGCCAATTACAATGACGGTAAAGGTTACTTATCCGCAATAAAAGGACATACGCCAATAAGTACGATTCGAGCAGGACTCGAGGTTGGGTTATCTAATTTAGATGCAGATAATATCTTCAGATTATCCGACCAGAAATTTAAAATTGAGTCAATCAATAATGAATCGATTACTACTAACGTCGACGGGGATAATGGACCAGAATTGCCATTAGAGATTGAGATTTTGGGTCAAGCGATTGACGTTTTAATTACTGGTGAAACCTAAAAAGCATATTGTGAGCAATATATTTGAAAATACGTTATAATTGTATTAGTGAGCGTTAAGGTCAACGAGGAAAGAGGGAATTAACGTGAGTGCAGAAAACGTAACAGCAAGTGAACGTAAGATTATTGAGCGTGAACTAAGAAGAGGTACGAGTAAATCCCGTATTGCAGCGATTTTAGACGTTGATTACGATAAAGGACTTATCAAGATTGAAAGTGTAAAGGATAAAATTCGTCCTGAAGTTGGTAATCAGATCGAGTTTAAATTCAGAGATAGTAAGATGACCGGAATAATTATCAAACTATTAACTAATAGTGCCGTTGTTGAGATATATTGGAGTAAATCTGATATTACGATGCGTGATATTTGCGAAGACCGTACAATTGTAAACTTCAAAGATATTGAATCGTTTGTATCGCTTCCAGAGCAAGTGGAAGACGAAGATATTATGTTCGAATATGAAGAAGTAAAGACAACAAATTAATAAAGGCAGGCCTTGAATATCGTCAGGCATGTCTTTAATTTATTTCTTTAAGATTTAGATAGAGTATAAGTAAAGAGGCCTTCCATTTATTGTGGAGGGCCTCTTTATTTACGCGTGGAATAATTGTGCTAATTCGTCTTGAGCAAGTTGGTAATACTCCTTTTCCTGTTTTGTAAGAATATCAATTATCTCATTTTCTAAGCCGAATTGTAATAATGTATAGTTTAACCATTTTTGTGGATCTGAAATAGCCTCATCATAAAAAGGATAAAAAACCATCGCATGCAAATTGAACAATTCTAGAATTTGTTTAGCAAAGTGAGGATCAGTTTGTGAGAAATAATCTTCGATGATCCGTATACCTGTTTGATAAAAGTCCGTACTTGTATAAGGCTTTAACTGTTTCGTTTGGATATGCTTCTCTACATTTAGCCACGTATAGTCAATATCTAAAAACTCACCATTAATAATTATATAATGTAAGATGTCATTTTTAATAAAATTCAAAAGATTGTCATCATTTAGAAGTACTTTCAGAAGTGGTAAATTCTTGTCTAAATCAGTTTGATAAACGAGTTTTAATTTAGATAAGACTTCAAAATGGGACTTCTCTAGTAACTGTTTCGCATATGCCTCAATTCTTTCTTTAGTTGTTAAAGCATTTATTTCTTGCTTTACATTTAATAAATCCGAAATGGTTGTAATGGCTTTATTTAATTCAGTCGTCGCAGTTGAACTTTGAATTGAATCTCTCAATTGATATAATTTATTTAAACTTTCGCTCGTTGGGCTCATAATCGGTAGAGATTGGGCATACAAACTTGTTAGCTCTGAGGATTGTGAGATAAAATCCAATGTAAATTGGTCCTGTTCCCATAATCTAGTTAGCTGTTCTTGCTTGTTAAAAGCAATATATAATCTAACTAATTCAGTGAAAACGAGTGGGTTAGATTCAAGATTATAACTACTTTCTAAGTATTGAATCGCTTTATTGAATTGGTTGTTTTCTAGAGCGTTGCTTGCTTTTCTATAATAATTTTCAGCATTATTAGGCATTGGTGTGATATCAGTCATAGTCAGTTCCTTTCATAAAAGAATAAGAGGTCAAAAATGATAAAAATAAGTACAGATGCTGCTTTTAATCCTAAAACTCAAGAGTCCGGTATCGGAATCCAAATCAATCATGGTAAACAACAAGAATTAATTAAAATACATATATCTGAAGTCGTTGATAACCATGTGGCTGAGTTTTTAGCATTAATCGGTGCTTTAAACTTTGTTAAAACACAT
This sequence comes from Ruoffia sp. FAM 24228, assembly GCF_045528575.1. Lineage (NCBI taxonomy): Bacteria > Bacillati > Bacillota > Bacilli > Lactobacillales > Aerococcaceae > Ruoffia > Ruoffia sp. FAM 24228. The sequence goes on along the minus strand of NZ_JBGQQZ010000001.1, from coordinate 53,042 downwards.
CTTGATATCAATCAGATTATCATGTATCAGTCAGATAGTAAAATTGTCATCCAATCCATAGACAAAAAATTTGCTAAGAATAAAGAATATAAAAAGTTACTCGATTATATATTAAAAACATTGAATGATTCGCCTACATTTTTCGCTAATTGGATTCCTGAAGCTCAAAATCGTGGCGCAGATTCCTTAGCTAGGCAAGCATTGAGAAAAGAAGGAAAGATAGCAAAGGATATAAGATATTCCGAATTAGAATTAGAGCAATTATAAAAAAACTTGTTGATTTAGCAAGACGCCAGTCAACAAGCTTTTTGTTAATCTACAAGGGTATGAGTTACTTCGTTCCCCAGTATTGATAGTAGGTTACCTTCAATGGGCCATTATATAATTTACGTTTTTTAGTAGCCTTCTTACCATAAAATTCTTCGAATTTATCATCACTTGTGATGATGTATTTACTCCAAGTAGGCATCGTTTCATATAATTCACCCATTTGGCGATAAATGTTTTGGACATCTTCTTCTGATAACATACGGTCCCCATATGGAGGGTTAGAAATTAAGATTCCATAATCAGTTGTAGGGCGGTAATCAGATAATTGCATTTGCTTGAATTCGATGGAGTCACCGACACCTGCTTCGCGTGCATTGTCTTTCGCAATTTCAATCATCCGTCCATCAACATCAGTACCATAGATTTGTAATTCTTTATCGTAATCCGCTGCTTCTTTAGCTTCTTGACGTGTTTTATCCCAGATATCTGAATGTTCATTCATTAAATCCCATTTTTCACCAGCAAATTCACGTTTCAAACCAGGGGCAATGTTATGTCCCATTAAAGCTGCTTCAATAAGGATCGTACCTGAACCACAAGTAGGGTCATATAAAGGACGGTCATCATGCCAAGTTGTTAACATAACTAACGCCGCTGCCATATTTTCCTTCATTGGAGCCGTTCCCTTATGTTCACGGTACCCACGTTTAAATAAACTTGATCCACTTGTATCTAAAGTTAACATGACGTGATCTTTTCTAATGGCTACTTCAATCGGGTAAAGGGCACCAGTTTCTGGTAAGTCAGTACGGCGGTGATAGAAGTCCATCAGTCGCTTACTAATGGCTTTTTTAACAATACGTTGCACATTAGGAACACTGTGTAATGTTGATTTGATTGATTTTCCACTTACTGGAAATTCTGCATCCATCGGAAGAATATCTTCCCAAGGTAAGTCATACGTTTGGTTGAATAAATCGTCAAATGTTTTTGTATCAAATTCACCAAAGATTATCTTTACGCGATCTGCAGTACGTAACCAAAGGTTAGCGTAGGCAATATCTTTTGCAGTTCCGTCAAAACGAACCAGTCCATTTTCAGTTTGAGTTTCGTAACCGAATGATTTTAATTCTCGAGCAACAAGGGCTTCAATTCCAGCCGCTGAAGTTGCTAATAACGAATAAGTTTTCATAATTTTCACTCCAATATTTATTACGCTTTAAGTTTACATAAAAAAAGACTCTGATTCCAGAGTCAATTAAATAATCCTATGAATAAGTAAATTTCTATAAGCCATGTCCTGTCATTATCTCTAGCATAGGAACTAGGGATAATGGATAATCATCTATCTACGATAATAATATCGTTCTCTTCTTTTGTTCATTTACTACTCGAAGAAATGCCCCTACCAATGTTTGGGTTGCTCGCTCGAGGGGTTTACCGCGTTCCAATCTTATAGTTTCCTATAAGCGTCGTCTCTGTGGCACTTTACAAATTACTAAATCATAGCCGAAGCCTTAGATAGTTCTTTCGCCGTTAACCTAATAGGGTACCTTAACTTATTTTTTCGTTAAGCACGAACACTACAAGCATCTCAGCTTGTGCGAGCATGGACTTTCCTCAGTTAATTTAATAACCGCGATTATCCGAAATTTACTCAGTCATTTATTAATATTTTGTTGCTTTAGAGTAATCGATCGTATTGTCCGTGTTGTCAATTTTCGAACCGAAAACATGCTTCTCTAAATTAGATAAGCGTTTTAAGATATCAAAGTTTGTCACGCCACTCCCTGGAGAGTTTGGTGTACTTTTCTTAGCTAAAGCAAGTTGTTTAGTTAATTCATCCACTTTACTGATGAGACGTTCGTTTTCATTTTTTAAATAAACTACGTCTTTTTGGAAAGAATCATAATCTCTGATGATACTATCTAAATATTCATCAACTTCAGCAGTATTGTATCCACGAACAGATTTATTAAACTCTTTTTGCAAAATATCTTTTGCTGTTAAGTTTTTTTCTGCCATTATATTCACCTCGTATATTATATATTTTTATTAGAATGGCACTTTAGATTAATCACATTATAAGTTTACTATGACTTTGAATAAATATCAAAGCAAAACTCTAAAGTAGCGATTTTGTTTAAGTTTAAAGACTAAATTTCATTTATTATGCCATGAAATTAGACAAATTGCTAATCCATTATAATGCGTTAAGTCTTGAATAACAAGGGTAAAATGATATTTTCACAAAATATATCTACATAGCGAGAAAAAAACAAATAATTTTAATGTCATATTATAAGCTTGGTGGTTGTTAATTAAATTGAATTATCTTAGAAAATCAGTCATAATATGTAATGATTAAATAGGTGGTGTATGAATGAATAGAGCAAATATATTAAATGTGTTTGAACAACTTATTGAGGAGTCTTATTTTCATTGTGAATGGGCTATTGAATGGCAAGAGCGAGAGAATGCGATTGAGTTAATATTCCAAATGAATTTAGAAAATCCGAATAATCTTTCTTTTATAGATAATTATGACAACATCAGCCATCAAACTGACCTCGTATATAATATAAAAATTATGATTTACAAGGACGGTTATAAACGCTTCAGTGATAAGGATTACATTGTGTCAATACCAGTGAATAGTGAGCGTGGAATTGATTACGGAAAATGTTTAGTAATTGTTAAATACTTAAAAAAATTATCGTCTTCTGTTGATGTCAAGTGGCTTGATTTTCTTTCAGAAACGGATGTGGAAGAATTTTCATTGAAATGGAAATGGAGTGACTTTGAAGCAATCCAAAACCGCTTAATTGAAAGCAATCGCTATAGTAAAACGCCCATTTATTTTCCACATCATGAAGATATTAATTAAGGAGTGTTGAATATGGATAAAATATGGAAAGAAATAAAAGTAACGTTAGATTCCTTGCAAACAGTGGATATAGATTTAGTCAATTACTATTTAAATGAAGCGGGTGCAGTAGGCAATGAAATTAAATATGCACAAGGGTATTTAGAAAATCATCCTAATTTATTTGGTGAAATTCCAGAAGAACTACCTGAAGATTACTTAAATCATCCCGTCGAAGTGATTGGTTATTATGAATCTGAGATTGATTTAGAAAAACTTGAAGAACAATTAAAAACTGTTGGAACAAGTGATTTTAAGATTGAAGTGGCTGATTTAGAAACTGAAAATTGGCATGAAAATTGGAGGCAATATTATAAACCAGAGCGAATTTCTCGCTTTTTATCCATTGTGCCTGAATGGCAAGATAATTATGAAGCTGCACCGTTTGAACAAGTCATTTTTATGGATCCAGGCGTTGCTTTTGGTACTGGGAATCACCCGACAACTCGCCTTAGTGCTCAGGCACTTGAGATGGTTATGCAAGGGGGAGAAACCGTTCTTGATGTAGGCACTGGGACAGGAATCTTAAGTTTTATTGCTTCTGTTTTTGGAGCTAAAGAAGTGTTAGGGATGGATTTTGATCCTCAAGCAGTCAATGCTGCCATTAGTAACTTAAATGCCCAAAAGAATCATGAAATGATTAGTCATCTAATCGACGCGCAAAAAATTCGCTTTATTGAAAATGATTTACTAAAAGGGATTGACCAAACAGCGGATGTCATTGTTGCGAATATTTTGCCGCATATTCTAGTAAATTTATTCTCTGATGCTCATAAATTGCTGAATGACAATGGGTATCTGATTTTAGGCGGTATTTTAAATGAGAAAGCGTCGTTTATTGAAGAAGCAATTGAAACTCACAACTTTGAAATTTATCAAAAAACTCAGATGAGAGAATGGGTAAATTATATTGTTGTTAAGGGAGATATGGACTAATGCAACGTTATTTTTCAAATCAAGCCCTAGAAGTTAATCAACAGATTCAACTAGAAAAAGTTGATAATCATCACATTGTTCGAGTGATGCGAGGAAAGATTGATGACGAAGTTATAATCGTAGATTCAACAAATATCGCTTATAAAGCAAAGATAGAGACAATTGAAGATAACGTAGCAAACTTACGAATTATAAATGCTTTAGAAGACCAACAAACTGAATTACCCATTCAAGTAACTATTGCTTGTGGTTTATCAAAGAATGACAAGATTGATTTAATTGTTCAAAAGGCAACCGAATGCGGGATGAATGAATTTATCCCTTTGGCATTGGACAGAGATGTTGTAAAGTGGAAAGGTAATAAAATTAGTAACCGAATCGAACGACTGGAACGCATTAGTAAAGAAGCAGCAGAACAATGCCACCGTAATGTGATCCCAGAGATTAATCATTTATCTACCATTGATACTTTGCAAAAAGAAGCCGATAATTATAAGCATAAATTAATTGCTTATGAAGAGACTGCTAAGAAAGGACAACACGGCCAACTTAAAGAAACCTTGAAAGAAGTTCAAGCAGGGGATAATTTAATCATCGTCTTTGGTTCAGAGGGTGGTTTAACAGAGTTAGAAGTAGCCAAATTGAAAGAAGTAGGGTATATTGAATGTAGTTTAGGTCCACGGATTTTAAGAGCCGAAACGGCACCTATATACGCTTTAAGCGCAATGAGTTATCATTTAGAAGTATAGAAAGAGGAGATAGAATGGAATTAGCAAAATATATTGACCACACCTTATTAAAAGCAGATGCAACTGAGGAACAAATTGAAAAATTATGCCAAGAAGCAGCAGAATATAATTTTAAATCAGTTTGTATTAACCCAGCATTTGTTGCAAAATCCAAAGAATTATTAAAAGACTCAGATAGCTTAGTTTGTACGGTCATTGGTTTCCCTTTAGGCGCAAATGCGACGGAAGTAAAAGTTTTTGAAGCACAACAAGCTGTCAAAGATGGCGCAGATGAGATTGATATGGTCATCAATATTTCTCGTGCTAAAGATGGAGACTGGGCTTATGTTCTAGAAGAAATCAAAGCAGTTGTTGGAGCGGTTGATGAGTCAATTACAACCAAAGTAATTATTGAAACGTCTTTATTGACAGATGACGAGAAACGTAAAGCATCAGAAGTCGTTAAAGAATCTGGAGCAGACTTTGTTAAGACTTCAACTGGATTCTCTACTGGAGGAGCGACGCTAGCTGATGTTAAATTAATGCGTGAAGCCATAGGTCCAGATTTAGGTGTTAAAGCAAGTGGTGGCGTAAGTAATTATGATGAAGCCATCGCTATGATTGAAGCTGGAGCAACGCGTATTGGAGCTTCAAAAGGAATCGCAATTGTATCAGGAACACTATCGACATCTAATGATAACTATTAAGCTAATTTAAAACACAAATAAAGGCTGTGCTAAACAAAGGCACAGTCTTTTGTTATAATGAAATACAAAGAAAAAAACACAATATTGTTAAATGAGTATAATTAGGTTATAATTGCGCTTATATTTTAAGAAGTGAGGTGAATAAATTTGCAAGGACAAGATTTTTCAGCACAAGAGGTAATTGATTTATGTGCAAAGTACATGAATGACAGTAGTTTGGAGTTTATTCAGCGTGCGCTTGATTATGCAACGGAAGCTCATAAAGACCAATTTCGCTTATCCGGTGAACCTTATATTATTCACCCCATTCAAGTAGCAGGTATTTTGGCAGAGTTACAATTAGATCCTTCAACAATCGCTACAGGTTTTTTACATGATGTCGTTGAAGATACGGATCGAACATTGGATGATATCCGGAATGAATTTAGTGAAGTCGTTGCATTTTTAGTTGACGGAGTTACTAAACTAGGTAAATTGAAATTCCAAAGTAAACAAGAGGCTTTGGCCGAAAACCATCGAAAAATGTTACTCGCAATGAGTAAAGATTTACGAGTAATTATCGTAAAATTAGCCGATAGATTACATAATATGCGAACGATGAAATTTCAGCGTAAAGAAAAGCAGATTGAGAAATCACAAGAAGCGATTGATATTTATGCACCGTTAGCTGATCGCTTAGGGATTAGCTCCATTAAGTGGGAACTTGAAGACATTGCATTGCGTTATGTTAATTCAGAATACTACTATTCAATTGTGAATCAGATGGACACGAAGCGTACGGAACGCGAGAACTTTATTCAAGAAACAATTGATGAGATTAAAGTTGCGGTTGAAGAGTTAGGGATTGAAGCAGATATTTCAGGAAGACCGAAACATATTTATTCTATTTATCGTAAGATGGTGGACCAAAGAAAAGAATTTGATGATATTTATGACTTATTAGCTATTCGAGTCATTGTTGATTCAATTAAAGATTGTTACGCTGTATTGGGAGCTGTGCATACGCAGTGGAAGCCAATGCCTGGCAGATTTAAAGATTATATTGCCATGCCAAAAGCGAATATGTATCAATCGATTCATACGACCGTTATAGGAGCGAGTGGCAAACCCGTTGAAATTCAGATTAGAACTAAACAAATGCATATGGTTGCTGAATATGGGGTGGCAGCTCATTGGGCTTATAAAGAAGGTAAGACAAGTAAGGTTGATGAAGAAGATAGTATCAATAAACAGATGACATGGTTCCGTGATTTAGTTGAATTACAAGATGATGCTAAAGATGCCAGTGAATTTATGGATTTTGTTAAAGAAGATTTATTTAAAGATCAAGTCTATGTATTTACACCAAACGGAGAAGTGATGGAACTTCCAACAGGCTCTGGTCCGATTGACTTTGCTTATCACATTCACTCCGAAATAGGGAACAAAACAATTGGTGCTAAAGTTAACGGACGAATTGTCGCCTTAGATTATAAACTGAAGAATGGTGACATTGTTAACATATTGACTAATTCAAATTCGAACGGACCCAGTCGTGATTGGTTGAAGTTTACTAATACGAGTAAAGCCCGCAACCGAATTAAACGGTTCTTTAAACTCCAAGACCTTGAAGAGAATAGTGAACTTGGCGAAAGTATCTTAGAAAAAGAACTGAAAGAAACAGGCCACTCACTAAAAGTATTAAATAATAAAAAAGTCGAAGCTAGTTTATTAGAGCGCTTTAACTTCAATACTTTAACGGATTTATTTGCTTCCATTGGATTAGGTGAGGTTAGTGTGTCAACGATAATTAACTTCTTAGATTTAAAACAAGAAAAAGCTGAAGAAGAAATGCTTGATAATGACACAACTATTTCAAAAGAGGCTTCAAATCGTCAACGCCAAAGAACCGTCCATGAGAGTGGTGTTGTGGTTGAAGGTGCCGATAATTTAATGATTCGCTTAAGTAAATGTTGTAATCCAGTTCCTGGTGATGAAATTATTGGTTATATTACACGTGGACGAGGGATTTCAGTTCACCGTAAAGATTGCCCTAATTTGTTAGCAGAAACGGAATTAAACGATCGATTAATTGATGTTAAATGGGATCAAGAATTCCAACCAACCGAAGAATATATCACAGAATTATTCATTATTGGTTTTGATCGAGCCGGCTTAATTAATGATGTTCTGCATGTTGTCAGCCATACAGTGAAAAGTTTACTAAGTGTTAACGGGAAACGAGATAAAAATAGTTCCGCTACAGTATCACTTAAAGTGGCTGTTTCGAATACGATGCAGTTAGATGATTTAATTAATAAATTGAAAAATATACCAGATGTCTATGAAGTAAAACGTGTGACGGGATAATATTCTTTATTCAATAGTTATTGATAGTTCAAAAGAAAGGTTGTTATGATGCGAGTTTTAATTCAAAGAAGTTTAGAGAGTCATGTTAAAGTCGACGGCGAAATTTTCGGACAAATAGACCGAGGCTACGTGTTATTAGTTGGCGTGACGCATGAGGATACTCAAGAAGATGTTGCTTACTTAGCTAGAAAAGTAGCCAATATGCGACTTTTTGAAGATGGGGACAGTAAAGTTAACCTTTCTTTATCAGATGTTGGTGGAGATATTCTATCGATTAGCCAATTTACCTTATATGGTAATACAAAAAAAGGGAACCGGCCAAGTTTTACCAATGCAGCGAAGCCTGATATGGCAAACACATTGTATGAAGATTTTAACCAAGCTTTGCGAGAGTACGGCTACAAAGTTGAAGTCGGAAAGTTTGGTGCTGATATGAAAGTATCAATTATAAACGATGGTCCGGTAACAATTCTCTTAGATTCAAAAAATAGAAGTTTATAAATCAATAAAAATGACGCTATCACGTTGAATGTGATAGCGTCATTTTTATATTTATATTACTGATTATAGTAATTTTCTAAACCAGCGACAATTAAGTCAGTAATACGATCAAGATATTCTTGAGAACGAATATAATCAATATCAGTACTATTACTCATATATCCGAGCTCTAATAGAACACTTGGTCGATTATTCTCTCTTAGAACATGATAATTACCAAAGACAACGTTATTGTTTGGCAATTCAAACTGAGCCAGTTGTTGATTAATATTATCAGCTAAATCAAAGTCATCTTCATGGAAATAATAAGTCGTGGTCCCGTGCCAATCAGGCACAGGTGACGAATCATAGTGAAGTGATAAGAATGCATCGACATTGGCTTCGTTACTTAGGATTGTTCGCTCATCTAAGTCAACGAATTCATCAGTTGAACGAGTTTGAAGAACAGTCGCACCAGCAGCTTCCAATTTCTCCTGTAAGATTTCTGCTGTCCGTAAAGTAACATCTTTTTCATATGTAATATTATCTAAGCTAATCGCTCCAGAATCTTCGCCACCATGACCTGCGTCAATCATTATGGTTGCGTCGGCTAAGGAACCAGGATTGGTTGTGCCGACATGATTTAACGAGTCGCTTCCAAGGGCAGCGATACGAGATTCAATGTATCCTCTAATACCAGTTTCATCTTCAACCAAATAGAACTCAGTTTCATCTGTACCAGTAGTAATATCAATGAGTTTAAAGCGTTGATTGATAGATGGTGTATAGATGATGTCCGAATATAAATCCGGTGCTGATAAGAAGGCTTGGTTTTCTTGTCGTACGATTACTAATCTTTCAGCTTCTTCTAATTCTTCTTGCGTCATTTCATCTGGTAAAGATTCTTCTGTTGATTCAGGGTCAGGTACTGATTCAGGAATCGCATCTTGATGGATTAACTCTACAGAACTCGTTGGAATATAGCCATATTGGTTCTCATAGACAACTTGCACCCAGCCATTACTTTCGAAATTAACAATTAAATAAGTGCCCGCATCAATGTCAGCTAACTGCTGTGAATCAGTTGTTTGCTCAGAATATATTGGTGATACAACAAGCAAATGAGCGGCAAGATTTTGATCAGTTACTAAATTATCGTTATCAAGTAACCACTTTGGAATCCAACCTTCAGATGTTCCTTTATAACGCACTCGTAACCAACCATTTCGTTCGGATATAACATTCACAGTAGAGTTTATATCGATGGTATCAATGGCTTGGCTATTTGTTGCTGGTTGACTTCTTAAAACGACAGACTCTTTTTCTATCATCATTAATTCACTCGTTGTTAAGCTTAAGATAGCAATGGAACTAAGTAAAATTAAAATGAATGTAATAAAAGGTGGAAAATACTTTTTAGTATAAAGTCGTTTTAAGAATATATTGAAGGTATTGATAAAATCCCCCCACTCCTACAAAAATTTTAAAGATATTAATTTTATTATATAAATTGTGTAACATAAATTCAAATACGATTAACCTTTGTCACTCAATAGTAATATGTTTGTTATAAATCCGTTAAGGCAACATAGATTTTCAATATAAAGAGTAGACAAGCCGATTAATATGTCATTAGTTTGGTTTTAAATCATTTGCTGATTACCTCATATATTTTATCATAGTAGAAGAAACATTGCTTGGAAACGATTTAATTTGAAACCTTTAATAAATTAGTTGATTAAATTTTAATTAGACTCTATAATAAAGGAGTATTTTAATAAAATCGTTGAAGTAGCCAAGTAAATGCCTCAATAACAGAGACTTCTCATTCCGCTGAAAGTAGAAGATGAGCCATTGAAGACACTATGGAGATGAACAATGCAAAGTTGTTCCGTTAACTACGTTACAGTTCTAAGGTAATAATATATATTGTTACAAATTTAGGTGGTACCGCGTTGAAGACGTCCTATAGCAACTTGCTGTAGGGCTTTTTTATATTTATGGAGGTAAATTATGTTAAAAAAACCAAAAGGAACAGAAGATATTCTGCCAGTTAATATTGATAAATGGCATTATGTTGAAGATACTGCTCGTGCAGTATTAGATTCATATAACTTTAAAGAAATTAGAACACCTTTATTCGAATCGATTGATTTATTTAAACGATCTGTAGGGAATACGACAGATATAGTTTCTAAAGAAATGTATGATTTTATGGATAAAGGGGACCGTCACCTGGCTTTACGTCCAGAAGGAACGGCACCAATTGCCCGTGCTTATATCGAGCATAAATTGCATGGACCTGAACATCCACAGCCGTTAAAAGTTTATTATATGGAGCCTATGTTCCGTTATGAAAGACCACAAGCTGGAAGACAGCGTCAATTCCATCAATTAGGAATCGAAGTGTTTGGTAGTACAAATCCTGCGACTGATGTGGAAGGTATTGCATTAGCGATGGATTTATTTGATGAATTAGGTTTATCAAATTTATCACTACACATTAACTCTTTAGGAAAACCTGAAGAACGTGAGAATTATCGTAATGCTTTAATCGAATACTTTACACCCCTTAAAGATCAATTAAGTGAAGATTCGCAAAGACGTCTGGCTGATAACCCAATGCGTATTATCGATTCAAAAGATAAGAGAGACAAAGCTTTAGCTGAGTCTGCGCCAGTTATTCTAGATTTTCTAGGCGAAGAAAGTCAGAAACACTTTGATGAAGTTCAAGCATTACTAAATGCGCTGAATATTCCATTCACTGTGACACCAACTATTGTTCGTGGCCTAGATTATTATCAAGATACAATCTTTGAAATCCTGGCTACTGACGATTCTATTGGGGCACAGTCCACTGTATGTGGTGGTGGACGCTATGATGGCTTAGTCGAACAATTAGGCGGACCAAAGACACCTGGCTTTGGTTTCGGTATTGGTTTAGAAAGATTAATGCTTCTATTAGAGAATCAAGACGTTGACATTCCTGAATCTGAAGGCCTAGATATCTTTGTGATGAGCTTAGGTGAAGAGGCAAATATGATGGCATTACAAGTTGTTCATGCAGCTAGAAAAGATGGTTTAGTTGCTGATCGTGACTACTTAAATCGAAGCATGAAATCACAATTTAAGACAGCTGATAAATTAAATACAACGCTTGTGATTACGATTGGAGAACAAGAGATTGAAACAGGAAAAGTCCAAGTAAAACATCAAGGAACTGGGAAACAAACCGAAGTTGCTTTTGATGATTTAATGACAGACTTTATGGGCGAGTATCGCAAATTAACTGTTGATACATCAGCCATTGACAAATATTTTGGAGGTAAATACTAATGAAAAAGAGAACGACTTATGCAGGTTTAATTAATGAATCATTTGTAGATAAAGAGGTAACATTAAAAGGGTGGGTACAAAAGCGCCGTGACTTAGGTGGCGTTATCTTTATTGACTTACGTGATAGAGAAGGCTTCTGTCAAGTAGTCTTCAACGCTCAATATATTCCAGAACAAATGGATGAAGCAGATCACTTAAGAAGTGAATACGTTGTTGAAGTCACAGGGACTTTAAAACGTCGTGCAGATGAGCAAGTAAACCCTAAAATTCCAACAGGTGAATTTGAATTATTAGCCACTGAATTAACAGTTCTTGCTAAAAGTAAAACACCGCCAATTTATGTTGAAGATAGCATTGAAACTGATGAAGAAGTACGTTTACGTAATCGTTTCATCGATTTACGTCGTCCGAAGATGTTCAACAACATTCGTTTACGTCACCAAGTGACTCAAACAATTCGTCAATTCTTAAATAATTTGGACTTTATCGATGTTGAAACACCTTACTTAACTAAGTCAACACCTGAAGGGGCACGTGACTATTTAGTTCCAACACGAAATAACGCAGGTCATTTCTTTGCATTACCGCAATCACCACAATTATTCAAACAATTATTAATGGGTGCGGGAATGGACCGTTATTACCAAATCGTACGTTGTTTCCGTGATGAAGATTTACGTGGAGACCGTCAACCAGAATTTACACAAGTTGATATTGAAACAAGTTTCTTAACTCAAGCAGAAATTCAAGAATTTACTGAAGATATGTTAAAAGCAGTAGCGAAAGCAGCTAGAGGCATTGAAATCACTGAAGATTTCCCAGTAATGACTTATCAAGAAGCGATGGATCAATACGGTTCAGATAAACCTGACATTCGTTTCGAAATGAAATTAGTGGATCTTTCAGACTTCGCTAAAACAACTGACTTTGGAGTGTTCAAAGGTGCAGTTGATAACGGTGGTCAAGTAAAAGCAATCAACTTAAAAGGTCATGCAGACGATTATACGCGTAAAACTGCAGACGAATTATATAACGTAGTTAAACCATATGGAGCGAAAGGTCTAGCATGGACAAAAGTTTCAGAAGATGGCTTTAACGGTCCAATTGCAAAATTCTTCTCATCAGAAGAAGACTACAACTACTTAACCAATGCGTTAGACGCTAAAGTAGGAGATATCATCTTCTTTATGGCTGACTCTACAAAAGTCGTAGCAGACTCATTAGGCGCACTTAGACTTCACTTAGGATCTAAGCACGAATTATATGACCCATCTGAATTAGCTTTCCTTTGGGTAGTAGACTGGCCATTACTTGAGTATGATGAAGACAACAAGCGTTATGTTGCCATGCACCACCCATTCACATCACCACAAAATTCAGATATCTCTGAATTATCAAACAATCCTGCAGATGCGTTAGCAAATGCGTATGACATTGTTTTAAATGGTTATGAAATTGGAGGAGGAAGTATTCGTATCCATACTCGTGAAATGCAAGAACAAATGTTTGGTTTATTAGGTTTCACTAAAGAAGAAGCATATGGTCAATTTGGTTTCTTATTAGACGCGTTAGATTATGGCTTCCCACCACACGGCGGAATTGCATTAGGATTAGATCGTTTAGTTATGATTCTAGCTCAAGAACCAAACATTCGTGAAGTAATTGCCTTCCCTAAAACAGGACGCGGCTTAGACTTAATGTCACAAGCTCCAAGTAGAGTAAGTAATGACCAATTGCGTGAATTAAATATTTCAGTTAAAGAAAGTAAAAAGTAATTTAAAGGTTTAACAAACAAGGAGAGATATCATGTATATCGGATCACATGTTTCAATGAAAGGCAAAGAGATGCTTTTAGGTGCTGCTCAAGAAGCAGCATCTTACGGAAGTAATATCTTTATGATTTACACTGGTGCGCCTCAAAACACGCGTCGTAAAGAAGTCTCTGAGTTTAGAATTGAAGAAGCGAAGGCGTTTATGAAGGGGAAGGGTATTGAATTTTTCACCGTTCATGCTCCATACATTATTAATCTCGCTAATACAACGAAGGAAGGCTACCATGAATTTGCGATGCAATTTTTACGAGAAGAAATTGAACGCGTAGAAGCTATTGGTGCCACTCAAATTACGATGCATCCAGGTGCACATGTGGGCGCGGGTGCTGAAGTTGGGATTAAGCAAATTATCAACGGCTTGAATGGAGTGTTAACATCTGAACAATCACCTCAGATTGCTTTAGAGACCATGGCAGGTAAGGGGACAGAGATTGGTAGAAACTTTGAAGAGTTAGCCGCTATTATTGATGGCGTTACTTTCAATGAGAAATTATCAGTTACCCTAGATACATGTCACGTTTATGATGCGGGGTATGATCTTGTGAATGATTTAGATGGAGTTTTGAACGAATTTGATAAAGTGATTGGCTTAGATCGGTTAAAAGTCTTACATATCAATGATTCAAAAAATCCTTTTAAGAGCCATAAAGATAGACATGCTAATATTGGTGAAGGATCTATTGGCTTTGACACATTGAATGTAATTGTTCATCATCCACAATTAAGTCATATACCTAAGATTCTAGAAACACCTTGGGTGCCACTTCCTGAGAAAGAAAAGGTTAAAGTTGCCCCATATAAAGAAGAAATCGCTATGTTTAAAGCGAAGTCTTATAATCCGAATTTAATGACAGATATTTTAAGTTAAAAAAACACTAACGTATATTTCGCTCTTTGAGAGCCAAGTATGCGTTAGTGTTTATTTTGATATTAGATTCTTTGTGGTAAATTCATGACTTCCATGACGATACTCGCTGATTCTTCAATGCTACGATCAGAAACATTAATAATTGGACAACCTAACTCTTCATAAATTTTATGAGCGTATTCCAACTCTTCATTGACACGTGTTTTAGAAGCATATTTTGAACCCGTACCTATGCCGTATTCCTTCATACGCGATTCTCGATGTTTATTTATTACAGCAGAACTATTCGTTAAACCAATGATTTTCTTTGGATCGATTTCGTATAGAATCGGTGTGACTTCCTTTTCAGGAATTAAAGGTAAGTTTGCGACCTTATAGCCTAAAGTACCTAGATACATACTTAATGGTGTTTTACCAGTTCGAGAAATACCTAGAATAACAATCTCAGCTTCGCGTAAACCTTTAGGATCTTTACCATCATCGTAAGCTAGACAGAATTCCATGGCACGAATGCGATCGAAATAATCTTCTGATAATTCATATTGGGCACCACTGATAGCAGATGGTTCAGTTTCTAATCGACGAGCAATTTCTAAAGTGAAAGGTTGAATTAAGTTATAACAAATTAAACCAGTCTTAATGCAATATTTTTCAGCAAATTTAGCAAGTTCTGCATCGGCAATTGTCATAAACACTAAACCATCATGTTCATTTGCATCTTCAAGAATAGATTGAAGTGTTTCATGGTTTGAAATAAATGTATATTTATGTGATACTGTATTGACATTAGGAAACTGTGCGAAAGAGGCTTTTGCCACCTTTTGAGCAGTTTCTCCAATTGAATCTGATAAAATATAATAATGTAGTACTTTATTATTATTCATGTTAAAATGACCCCCTATAAGTTCTTACATCATAGCATATTTATATAAGGAGACGTCAAGTAATGACTTATGAAGTTATAACAAAAAAAGAAGAAAATAAAATTAATGAAGCAATTTTAAAATTAAAAGAATTCGGCTTTAAAAACACTAAAAAAAGACAAGAAATATTAACGCTGTTTGCGTGTAATGATCGTTACTTAAGTGCGCAAACAGTTCATGAGAAGCTAACAGAAAATTATCCCACAATGAGTTACAACACTACGTATCGTAATGTATATGACTTTGTCGAAGCTGGTATTCTGGAAGCAACAGAATATAACCAAGAACAACATTTTCGTATGAATTGTTTAGACCACAATCACCATCACCATCATTTCATTTGTACAAATTGTGGGATGGCAATACCTTTAGAAACATGCCCGATGGATTTAACCAAAATGACGGATGCTTTAAATGATGTTCAAATTGACACACATCGATTTGAAATATTTGGTTTATGTTCAAAGTGTAAAGTATAAAACTTAAATTAAAAATCTTATCTAATAAATTTTGCGATAAACAGCATAAAAAACCTATATTTAATCGAATTTTTGGAAATAAATTGACACTTTCTATGAAAAAAGTTTCATTAAGACCTTGCAAAGACAAGGTTGTTTGATTATAATATTACAAGAACTTTATTATTTTGCATAAAAAATAGTAAGGTCAGAAAAGCTTGGGAGGAGGGGATTCATAATGTCTAAAACAGTAGTTCGTGATAACGAATCATTAGAAGACGCTCTTCGTCGCTTTAAGCGAGATGTTTCAAAAACAGGTACTTTAAGAGAAGCACGTAAACGTGAATTTTACGAAAAACCAAGTGTTAAACGTAAGAAAAAATCGGAAGCAGCTCGTAAAAGAAAATTCTAAATAACAGATAGGTGAGGCGAAATGTCACTAACTGAACGAATTAATCAAGACGTCAAGCAAGCGATGAAGGCTAGAGATAAAGAGACTTTAAAAGTATTACGTATGTTGAAGTCGGCATTACAAATGGAGCAATTAGAGCATTCTGAACCTTTAAATGAGGAGCAAGAAATTACGATTATTTCTCGCGAATTAAAACAGCGTAAAGATTCTTTAGCTGAATTTGAAAAAGCTGGACGACAAGATTTAGTAGATGAAGTAACCGATGAAATTGTAGTAGTCGAACGTTACTTACCTAAACAATTATCAGAAGAAGAGATTGAAGTTGAAGTTCGAAAAGTAATGGACGAACTGAATGCAACGTCTAAGTCTGACTTTGGTAAAGTTATGGGGAAAGCTATGGCCAACCTAAA
Source organism: Ruoffia sp. FAM 24228 (assembly GCF_045528575.1). NCBI lineage: Bacteria > Bacillati > Bacillota > Bacilli > Lactobacillales > Aerococcaceae > Ruoffia > Ruoffia sp. FAM 24228. The sequence continues at coordinate 36,407 of NZ_JBGQQZ010000001.1, read as the reverse complement.
AGGAAAAGCTGATGGTAATCTTGTAAAAGAAGTTACAAAGAATCTATTAGGTTAATCTTTTTAAACACCCGAAAGGGTGTTTTTATTTTCCATAGAAAAAGCTGTGAGTAAAAGAAATATTACTCGCAGCTTTATTTTTCTAGTAAAGAAAATTATTTTGTAATTTCATAAGAATGAACAAGTGTCGTTTCACGGTTGTCTAAATCTTCACCAACCACTTGATATAATTCATAAGTGACAGTATCCGAAGTTACGTCTACAACAGAGTAGTGTTGGAAGTTTGATTCACGTGCATTTGAATGACCTTCTGCATAGAATGAAGAAATGAAAGGTTGTTCTTCTGTTAATAACAACTCGCGGAAGCTATTAATATTTTCTTCGGTTATTTCATGACCGAATAAGTCTTCGTATGTTTCATGAATATCTTCGTTTTCTAAGATCCAATCAAAACTTTCAAGCTTATAAATCGTATTATAAGTCTTAGTTCCCGCTGTACTAGGAATGAAGAAGACCGTTCCTTCAGGATTATTGAACGTTGTCACATCTTCATTCGTTTCACCTGCAGTGGCTACTTCTGCGTTACCGAAGGTTTCAGCATTATGAGTTAGTGCATGAGTCACGGTTAAGTTATGATCGTGCCCATTGAAGACTAAGTCTACATCATACTCATCTAGTAAAGCCATTAAATCATCACGAATTAATTGGACACTTTCATCTTCTAATGAATGATAAGATGAAGAGAATAGAGGGCGGTGATAGCTGACAAATACCCAGTCAATGTCTCCGTTGTCCTTAGCTTCTTGAGCTTTTTGTAACTCTTCTTCAAACCACTTCATTTGGTTATCTAAGATTGCTGGTGCTTCATCTTCGTCTGATTCATTTGCTTGTTCAGTGTTTAAGTTAATGAATTGTACACCGTTATAACGTGTTGAATAAGCTGCACCAGAATCCATCCCTTCAACTGCATTGTCGGTATTAATATGATCTAAGAAGTTATCATTATCATGGTTACCGGTGATAAACATATGTGGCATTTCATTATTTAATGGTAATAATGCATCTAAAGTTAAGTTCCATTCTGTATCGTTCCAGTCATCATTAACTACATCACCTGTGTGTAGTGCAAAGCGGGCATCTTCTGCATTAGGATTTTCTAACATTGATTGAATGGTTGAATTTGAATAATCTGCTTCTGAACGTTGGTTTTCTGATGAGAAAGCGTTTTGAGTGTCAGTATAGTGAATGAATGAGAAATCATCACTTGATTCGCTTGCTGTTGTAAATGTCGCTTCGTCTGATAATTCACCGTCTTTATTTCCAACTGTATAGTGATATACAGTGTTTGGATTTAATTCAGTCACTGTTGCTTTATATGCTGTTTCAGTAAAGCTAGGGTAAGGTAAACCTAAAGAATAATTATCAAACCCTTTGTCTAACCATAATAGGTTGTCATCTGAGAATACTTCATCAGTATAGTATCCAACAACTTCATCAGGATTTTCAGTTGCAATCCATGGGTCATCATCGTCTGTTATGGGCTCATTCTCTTCCTCATCCCACATAATAGCATAAACGTAATGCCCGTCTTCTGTCATTTGGTTATAGAAGGCATCATCAATCTCAATGATTTCAGGATCTACTTCAATAGCGTCATCCATCGATTGCCCCTCTTCCCAAATGTATAATTTTGCATTCTCATCTGCATCGGTTGTATGCCATTGGAAGTGCATAGATGTCGAAGGGTCATCGGTTAAGTTTGTTGTAATTCTGTTTGGTGAATTATTTTCAGGTGTTTCCGGATTAGCTGGGTTTTCTTGAGTAACATCTGCAGTTTCTCCACCAATCGTTACAGCCGTAATATTCCCTTCATCATCGAATTCAAAGCCGTCTTCTGCCGTAATTGCTTCTTCAGAATATGCCTCGTCATTCGCACGTTCCTCATTAGCGATATGTGTATTTTCAGTGATTGAACCTGTGGTTGTTTCTTGTGCGTGAACATTAAATCCAACGCTTGATAACATAGTGGTTGCCAGTAAAGCAGACAAGACCATTTTTTTCAAAGATTTCAATTACATTCTCCTTCTACAATATTTTTGTTATTTCCATCACTAACTATACGATAGAAGTGTAAATTTCCTGTAAATATTGTGTAAATTAGATGTAAAGATGAAAAAATGAAGTAACTTTGCTCTACCATGCAATGTTTAAAGGATTTTGTTATAATTAGGTACTAAAGTTCATTTTTTTATGTATTTATGGTAATCTTATTTTAATTAAAGACAATGATAAAAGGAGCGTATTATTTGAGCGGAGCAGATGCATTTTCACAACAAGTTATTGTATCAAACCAAGATTGGTTATTAGCGATACTAGGAACACATGATAAGTATGTTCGATTACTCGAAGAGAACTTTAACATTCAGGTGAGTAATCGTGGCGAAGTCATAACAATATCAGGAAAAGAAGATGATGTTGAGATGACACGAGCAATCATGTTGAATTTAGTTGAGCTTTTAGAAAGAGGGATTACCCCTCGAACGATGGATATCATTACTGCTGTTAAGATGGCAAAAAATGGAACCATTGAATATTTCATTAAACTATTTGAAGAAGTCATCGGTCGAGCATATGACGGAACAGCGATTCGTGCGAAAAATTTTGGACAATTACAATATGTCAAAGCAGTTGAAACTCACGATGTGGTGTTTGGAATCGGGCCAGCAGGTACAGGGAAAACTTTCTTAGCGGTAGTTTTAGCAGTTCAAGCTATGAGAGAAGGCCGTGTTAAGAAAATCATCTTAACTCGTCCTGCCGTAGAAGCCGGAGAGAGCCTTGGATTTTTACCAGGCGACTTGAAAGAAAAAGTAGATCCATATCTGAGACCTGTTTACGATGCACTTTATGCTATTTTTGGGATGGAACATACAAATCGTTTGATGGAAAGAGGTATTATTGAAATTGCGCCTTTAGCATATATGCGTGGTCGTACATTAGATGACGCTTTTGTTATCTTAGATGAAGCTCAAAATACAACCATTGCACAAATGAAGATGTTCTTAACACGACTTGGCTTTGGTTCTAAGATGATTATTAACGGAGACCAAACTCAAATTGACTTACCAAAAGGTGTTAAATCAGGCTTAATTGATGCTGAGAGAAAATTAAATAAAATAAATAAAATTAAATTTAATTACTTTGATGAATTTGATGTTGTACGTCATCCAGTTGTAGCGGATATTATTAGAGCTTATTCTGAAGATTAATTTTATATAGAGGGGGAGTAAAATGAACCAGCAATTACGGAAACTACAGACGGTTTTAGGGACATTATTCATCCCTCTAATTATTTTGCTTATGTCTGTGTTGATATTTTTTATAGGTTTTACAGATGTGCAACCTGAACAATATAACTTTCGCATCAACCAAGTTGCGGAGAAAACAGTTCAAGCTCCTGTAACGATAGAAGATACTGAACAGACTGAGATTAATATGGAACGTGCACGCTCAAGCGTGCCAGACGCATATGTTTTTCATCCTGCTATTCTTGATCAACAAGTGGAGCAGACTGAAGAGTTTTTTAATTTAATTTATTCTATTAGAGAGAATGAGTACTCAACTGTTGACATTAATGAGATGCTTGAAGATTCTGTATTAAGTGATCTGATGGGTATCACCTCGATAGATAGTCAACGAGCTGAGACACAATCTGTTCCTTTTGGACAATTAGAAGCCACGGAACAGCTTGTTATTTATAATCAAGCAATCTTAGCGAGTGAGAGTGATTCGGTCGAAGAATTAGATGAATCGTTATCAGTGGATTCTATTACTAGACTGTTAACAGTAAATAATGAAGATTTAAATCAAATGCAACAACAAATCAATGATTTACTTGCGAGTGTTTTAAGTAGTGAAATTGAATCGACTGATTTAAATCAAATTTTATCAGATGTGAATCAATATATTAGCGAATTGGATATAAACTCTGAAAATAAGGGCATTATCAGCGAATTAATGCAAGAATTGGTTGTACCAACCGTAGTTTATAGTGAAAGCGAGACAGAAAAGCGTCGTGCAGAAGCAGAGAATGCTGTTCAACCGAGCTATATCTTACAAGGGCAAATAATCGTTCAAGAAGGGCACATTATTAACCAAACGACTTACAGACAATTAGATTTGCTTGGTTATCTAGATCGAGAGTCTAACAATGATTTATTAATTGCTTTTGCAGCAGTTATTATCATTCATGCAATCGCACTTGTTTACTATGTTGTAAAAGAGAAAGAAAATGCGCTATTGGACATTGAATTGGGTACACAAATCCTGGGTTATGGCTTACTCTTTACAGTAAGTTTTCTTGTCTTGAGAGTGTTGTATATATTGCAATTGAATGGGATTGATTACGCCATGTTATTTCTGCCAATCTATGTGATCCCAATGTTATTAAGACCAAGAACCAATATAAGATTAACCTTATTCTTTATGGGCTTTTTCAATTTACTTGCATTATTTATTTCTCATGACGGCGATAGTATGACTGTGACCTTTATGATTACAAGTTTTTATTTCTTTAGTTCTCTAATTTCATTAAGTTATCAATTACTAGTTAAGAATAAAAACTCATTAAGGTACGGCTTTTTATATGCATTGGTCTTGCATTCTGTATTTGCCATGCCGATTGTGTTGATGACGAACGTTTCATTAGTATCTGAAATTTCAATTGTTATATTATCGTTTATATTATTTAATTTACTGATAGCCTTTGGTATTTATTTCTTTATTGAACCATACTGGCATAAACTTTTAAGCAGTAAAGCACCATTAACTTTAAACCAACTAGCGAATTTAACTCATCCGCTATTGAAAAGTATTGTAGAGAAAGCACCAGGCTCATATCACCATAGTATGATGGTAGCGAATATTTCAGCGAATGCTGCGGATGCTATCGGAGCAGATTCATTATTAGTAAGAATTGCATCGTATTACCATGATATTGGAAAGGTAAATCATCCATTGTTTTTCGTTGAGAATTTATCTGAAGGAATGGAGTCTCCACATTCAATGGTGACGGCTGAAGAGAGTGCTGCCATTATTATTGGGCATGTCACTGAAGGTGAAAAGATCTTACGAGAATATGATATGCCAGAAAGTGTTATAGATATTTGTATGCAACATCACGGAACCACTTTAGTAAGGTATTTTTATCATCAGGCTAAACAAACAAACAATCATGTGGACGAGGAAAAGTTCCGCTATCCTGGACCTAAGCCTCAAAGTAAAGAGGCGATGATTATCATGATTGCTGATTCAGTTGAAGCCGCTTCTAGAACAATTAAGGAACATACGCAAACGGCATTTGAAAATTTAGTTGATAATATTATTAATGGGAAATTGGCTGAAGGACAATTTGAAGAGTGTCATATGACAGTCGCTGAATTAGAAAAAGTTAAAAAATCAATTGTACACACTATAGCAAGTACATTTCATACTCGGGTGGAGTATCCAGATTAAAAAACGGAGGACAACTAATGATTATAGATTTAATAGATGAAGATGGGTTACTAACTGAAGAACATACAGAGATGTTAAACCACATTATTACCCAAACAGCTCACAAACTTGGATTAGGCGAAGGTATCGAAGTCGATATCTCAATCGTATCTAATGATATTATTCATGAATTGAATAAAGAGTATCGTGGTATTGATCGCCCAACGGATGTATTAAGTTTTGCTTTAGAGGAAGACGTAGATGAGGCACCGAACTTCAACTTTGATTCATTTTCTGACATTGAAGGTGGCAATGATGTGTCTAAACACTTAGGAGATATTATTATTTCTTTTGAAAAAACTGTTGAGCAGGCTGAAGATTATGGACATTCAGTCGAAAGAGAATTAGCATTCTTAGCTGTCCATGGCTTCTTACATTTGAATGGGTATGACCATCAAACCGAAGCTGACGAAAAAGAAATGTTCTCGTTACAAGAAGAGGTGCTAGAAGAAAATGGCTTTTCACGAGGGCAATAACAAATTTACAAAGTCTGTTTATCATGCAGTTCAAGGGATTATGGAGACTGTAAAAATTGAAAGAAATATTAAAATCCATATGATTATTACAGTTTTAGTTATTGTTGCGGGCTTTTTATTCAATATTAGTTTAGTAGAGTGGTTAAGTATCGTTATTTGCATCGGCTTAGTCATCGGTATGGAATTATTGAACACTTCCATCGAACATACAGTTGATTTAGCGTGTCAAAAGGAGTACCATCAACTAGCGAAAAAAGCAAAAGATGCATCCGCTGGTGCAGTATTAGTGGTTGCAACCATGTCAGTTGTTATTGGAATGATTATATTTATACCAAAAATTTGGAAGTTAATATTTATTAATTAAGGAGTGTTTATGAAAAATAACAAATTTAAATCAGGTTTTATTACCATTATTGGTAGACCAAATGTAGGGAAATCAACTTTATTAAACCGTTTTGTCGGACAAAAAGTAGCCATTATGTCTGACAAAGCGCAAACAACACGTAATCGAATTCAAGGGGTTGTGACCGATGAAGAAAGCCAAATTGTCTTCATTGATACACCGGGAATTCATAAACCGAAACATGCGTTAGGTGACTTTATGTTGAATGCAGCATACAGCGCACTTAAAGGGGTAGATGGAATCTTAGTAGTTGTGAATGCCTCTGAAAAAATCGGACCTGGAGACCGCTTAGTGATTGAACGTGTGAAACAAGCAAACATTCCTGTGTTCTTAGTTATTAATAAGATTGACTTAGTAACACCAGACGAATTATTACCAATCATTGACACTTACCGTCAAGAACATGATTTTGATGAAATCTATCCAATCAGTGCCACGGAAGGTAATAACGTTGATGCACTAATCAAAGGAATTAAAGAAATTATTCCAGAAGGACCTCAATACTATCCAGCTGACCAAGTGATGGATCATCCAGAATACTTTATTGTCGCTGAATTTATTCGTGAGAAAATATTAGAATTAACACGCGAAGAGATTCCGCATTCAGTAGCGGTTCAAGTTGAGAGTATGAAACGTAACGAAGATGATAAGATTGAGATTCAAGCTGCTATTATTGTCGAACGTAGTTCTCAAAAAGGTATTATTATCGGAGCCCAAGGATCAATGATTAAAAAAATTGGACAACGCGCTCGTCGAGATATTGAAATTCTATTAGGAGATAAAGTTTATCTCGATTTATGGGTGAAAGTTCAAAAGAATTGGCGCGATCGTCGCACTCAATTGAATGACTTTGGTTATCAACCAGATAATTATTAAACGATAGAGGTGATTAGTTGAATGAACGGTTCGAAGGGATTGTTTTGTTTCAAAGAAAGCATCTGGAACATGATGCGCTCGTAAAGATTTTTACAGAAGATTATGGAACAAAAATGTTCTTTGTAAGAGGCTTACAAAAACCTAATCATCGCTTAACTAGTCAACTGATACCACTCACAGTGAACCACTATATTGGCAACATAAATGAAGAAGGCTTGTCTTTTCTAAAAGAAGCGAATACGATTGAAATTCACCGGAAAATTCAAACAGATTATATGAAACAAGCATATTCAAGTTATGTGACTCAATTAGTCGATGCAGCGATTAATGACAACACACCCGATCAAGCATTATATGAGATGCTAAAGAAAGCATTGGAACTAATGAATAGCGATGTCTCTTACGAAGCGATTACGATCAGCATGGAGATTAAGTTACTAAGATATTTTGGTTTTGACATACATTTTGATCGATGTCGCATCTGTGGGACAACGGTACAGCCTTTTGATTTCAGTATGAAATTCCAAGGAGTGTTATGTCAGAAACACTTTCATGAAGATCCATTTCGTATGCATATTGCGCCTAAGGCAATGTTTATTGCAAGTCGACTTGATTTAGCTAGTTTACATCAAATAAATAGTATTCAAGTCAGTCAAGTGACAATCCAAGAATTACGTCGATTAATGGATGAAATTTATAAAGAATTTGTCGGTATTAACTTGAAGAGCAAGAGTTATTTAAATAATTTGGATACATTAAGTGCTTCCATGCAAGATGTCATCAGAAAACGACACAAATCTGATTGAGAATTTGAGCGAATTGTAGTATGATGTTTTATGTATTAAGGTGATTAAATAAGATAGTAAAGCGAGTCTAGGAGAGTGAAAGCTAGACCAAATCGAAGGCAGCCTTAAAAGTGTTTTTTTAATTGAATCGTTTGACATAAGTGCAAGTTAACGCTTGAATTAGGGTGGAACCGCGAATTTACTTCGTCCCTATGATTTAGATTTTTATCTAATCATAGGGGCAGTTTTTTTATTTTACAGAAAAGAGGAATTATCAATGGCAAAGACAATTCAAGAAATGATATTAACATTACAACAATTTTGGGCAGAACAAGGGTGTTTAATTTTACAAAGTTATGACACTGAAAAAGGAGCAGGGACAATGAGCCCGTATACTTTCTTACGTGCAATCGGACCTGAGCCTTGGAATGCAGCGTATGTTGAACCATCAAGACGTCCAGCTGATGGGCGTTATGGTGAAAACCCAAACCGTTTATATCAACATCATCAATTTCAAGTTGTGATGAAACCATCTCCGACAAATATTCAAGAATTATACTTAGATAGCTTAGTGGCTTTAGGGATTGACCCACTTGCGCATGACATTCGTTTTGTTGAAGATAACTGGGAAAACCCATCATTAGGCTGTGCAGGATTAGGATGGGAAGTATGGATTGATGGAATGGAAATTACACAATTTACTTACTTCCAACAAGTAGGTGGTTTAAAAGTAGACCCAGTAACAAGTGAATTAACATATGGATTAGAGCGTTTAGCCATGTATATTCTAGATGTGGATAATGTTTATGATTTAGAATGGGCTCCGGGAGTGAAATATGGTGAAATATTTAAACAACCTGAACGTGAACACTCGACTTACTCATTTGATTTAAGTAATACAGAAATGCTTTTCACTCAATTTAATGCATTTGAAAAAGAAGCAATGAATTTAATTGATAATGGACTGTCACATCCAGCCTATGATTACATCTTAAAATGTTCGCACACATTCAATTTACTTGATGCACGTGGAGTGATCTCTCAGTCAGACCGTGCTGGGTACTTAGGTAGAATTAGAAAGATGGCTCGCTCTGTTGCACAAGCATTTGTTAATGAGCGTGAAGAACTTGGCTTCCCATTATTAAATAAAGACAAAGCGTAAAGGAGCGATTGACATGACAAAAGATTATTTATTAGAAGTTGGAATGGAAGAAATACCTGCTCGTTTTTTAACTGAATTAAGTGACCAATTAAAAGATAAAGTTGAGCAGTTTTTAACTGATAACCGATTAACTTATGATGATGCAGTTGCTTATTCAACACCAAGACGCTTAGCTGTGATTGTTAAAGGTATTGCGGAACGTCAAGAAGACGTATCTGAGAAAGTTAAAGGACCTGCATTACGTATTGCTCAGGACGAAGAAGGTGAATGGAGTAAAGCAGCACAAGGCTTTGTTCGCGGACAAAAATTAACTGTCGATGACATCTTTGTTGAACGAATTAAAGATGAAGACTATATCTTCGTTAATAAACATACAGAGGGCTTATCAGCTAAAGAGGTATTAGCGAATATGGCTGATGTATTAAACACGATGACATTCCCAGTTAGCATGACTTGGAATTCATTCAATAAAAGTTTTATCCGTCCAGTACATTGGATTGTATCATTACTTGATGATGAAGTTGTTCCATTTAGCTTTATTAATATAGAAGCAGGAAATACATCAACTGGTCATCGTTTCCTAGGTGGGAGGACAGAAATTACGTCTCCTAATACTTATGTAGAAAAATTAAGAGATGAGTTTGTGCTTGTTGATTCATCTGAAAGAAAAGATGTTATTATCAAACAAATCGAACAAATTTCTTCAGACAATCATTGGAATATTCCAATGACTGAAGATTTATTAGATGAAGTGACTGCATTAGTTGAATGGCCGACAGCCTTCTTTGGTCAATTCGAGGACGAGTATTTAGAAATTCCACAAATTGTATTAATCACTGCGATGAGAGACCACCAAAGGTATTTCTACGCTTTAGAAGAAGGAACTGATAGGTTATTACCTTATTTCATCTCAGTTCGTAATGGTGATGACAATCATATAGAGAATGTTATTAAAGGAAATAAAAAAGTGTTGAAAGCACGTTTAGAAGATGCTTTATTCTTCTATAAAGAAGATATGACTCATGATTTAGCATACTTCACTGAGAAATTAGGGTCGGTTAAAGAACACTTTAAACTTGGAACATTAGCAGAAAAGCAAAAACGCGTTGAACATATTGTTAATAAATTAGCTGAAACAATTAATGAACCCAAAGCTGGTTCTGTAGCAAGTGAAGCAGCTAAAATTTATAAATTTGATTTAATGACTCAGGTAGTTAATGAATTTGACGAATTACAAGGTCGAATGGGTGAAATTTATGCGAAAGAATTTGGAGTATCAGACGAAATTGCACATACGATTAGCCAACAATATATGCCTACAAGTAGTGGGGGAGAATTACCAGGAACCTTAGCTGGAGCTATGCTTGCATTTGCTGATAAATTTGATACACTATTAAACTACTTTAACATCGGATTAATCCCAACAGGATCAAACGATCCATATGCACTTCGCCGTCAAGCGATGGGGATGGTAGAAATCAGTGAGAAGTATGATTGGAACTTTGATATGCATGAATTTGTTAAAGTTGTGATTAAAGATATGGATGTTACCGAGGAAGATTTAATTGACTCATTTATTGATTTTATTAAATTACGTATTCAACAATTTCTTGAGAAAGAAGCGATTGATTATGATATCATTCAAGCAGAGCTTAATGGACGTCATGCGAATGTGTATGCAGGGGTTAATTTTGCTAGAGGCATTCAAAAACTTAAGAATGACTCTCCAGAAGAGTATCGTAATTTAGTTGAATCTTTAACACGTGTGGTGAATTTAGGCGTTAAAGAAAATTCAGATGGCTTATTCGAAGAAACGAAAGCTCAAACAGAATCAGAGCAAAGATTATTCGATATGTTAAAATCAGATTTCTCTACGGATCGAGAAAAAGCATTAGATATGTTCGTTAAATTGTCTGATCCAATTGCCGATTACTTCAACAACAATATGGTTAATGACGATAATGAAGCAATAAGAGAAAACAGATTGAAAACAATGAAATTTATTACGGATAAAGTATTGAAATTCATTGATCCAAGAGAGTTAAACAGTAAGTTTTAGAAAATTATACATAGAAAGAAAGGAGTGATGTCAAATGTCAACATTTTTAGATCATGCTAAAGTAGAAGTCAAAGCAGGCAAGGGTGGCGATGGAATGGTCGCTTTCCGTAGAGAGAAATACGTTCCAGATGGTGGACCAGCCGGCGGAGATGGAGGTCAAGGTGGAGATGTTATCTTCATCGTAGATGAAGGATTAAGAACCTTAATGGATTTCCGTTATAACCGTCATTTTAAAGCCAAAAATGGTGAAAATGGAATGAGTAAAAGTAAATACGGTGCCGGAGCAGAAGATTTAATTATTAAAGTTCCACCTGGAACGATTGTTCGTGCAGCTGCCACAGGTCAGTTCATGGCCGATTTAGTTGATAATGGTCAAAAATTCACTGTTGCTAAAGGAGGACGTGGGGGTCGTGGTAACATTCGTTTTGCAACGCATAAAAATCCAGCACCTTCGATTGCAGAAAATGGTGAACCCGGAGAAGAATTAGAATTAGAACTTGAACTAAAAGTTCTTGCAGATGTTGCCTTAATCGGGTACCCAAGTGTGGGTAAATCAACATTACTTTCGTTAATTAGTAATGCAAAACCAAAGATAGCTGACTATCAATTTACAACATTAGTTCCGAACTTAGGTGTTGTACAACTAGCAAACCAACAAGAGTTTGTTGTCGCAGATATGCCAGGTTTAATTGAAGGAGCTTCTGAAGGTGTTGGATTAGGAATTCAATTCTTACGCCACATTGAAAGAACAAAAATTATGTTACATGTCATCGATATGGGAGCAGTGCATGGTCGCGATCCTTTTGTTGATTTCACTGACATTATGGATGAATTAGAAGCGTATAACGAGAGATTATTACTGAGACCGATGTTGATTGTCGCTAACAAAATGGACGAAGCAATCTCTGAGGAAAATCTTGAAATTTTTGAAGAAAAATTAAATGCTTATTACGGCGAACGTGAATTAGAAGTTCCAGAAATTTTCCCGATTAGCTCATGGCAAAATAAAGGTGTAGATCAGCTAATCAAGAAAACAGCTTCACTTGTTCAAAACGAAGAATTTATTCCACTTGAAGAAGAAGTTGAAATCGAAGAAGCTTATTATACTTTAGAGCAAGAAGAAGCGCCTTTCGAAGTCGAACAAGTCGAAGAAGGCTTCTACCGCATTACGGGTGCTCAAATCGAAAAATTATTTGCGATGACGAATATGGCACATGATGAAAGTATTGCTCGTTTCCAAAGACAAATGCGTGGTATGGGAATTGATCAAGCTCTTCGTGATATTGGAGCTCAGACAGGAGATATTGTTGAGTTATCAACATTCCAGTTTGAGTTTATGGATTAGGTGATAGCATGTCACAAGAAACTAAGTCCAAAAAAAGATTAGATATCTTTGATGGTCTTAAAGGGCTATCAATTATCACAATTATTGTGTATTATTTTTTCCAGCATATTTTACCCGGTGGATTTTTAGCGGTAAATATGTTCTTGTTAATCGCTGGTTTTTTTAACTTTAGACACTTTGTTAGTGCTAGCCAAAAAGGAATTAAAATAAATTACTTAAACTTTTATAAAAAAAGGTTAAGTCGATTGTTTTTCCCAATGTTAGCCATGATTATAACAGCAAGTTCTTTTATCTTGTTATTTTCAAGAGGGTCTTTATTTAACCTTAGAAATATGGCTTTATCAGGACTTGCTTTCTTTAACAACTATTATCAAATCTTGAATGAACAGTCTTATTTCGTTCAAGCTGCAAACCCAAGTGCCTTCACGCACTTATGGTATGTCGGAATTTTAGGTCAGTTAATATTACTTACACCCGTAATAATATTGCTATTATATTCTTGGCATAAGAAACAAACAACAACGGTGAATATGTTACTCATCGTTACTGTTGTATCAGCATTTTTAATGGGTTATTTATATAAAGACGGTGAAGACCCTACACGTATTTATTATAGTGTATTTACACGGGCGTTCTCTTATACAGCAGGTGGGGTTGTCGGTTTAATATTACCGATGAATCTTACTGCGAAGCCAATTAAAGGTAAAATTAATTGGATCTTTAATGGTATAGGGACGTTAATTATGGTCTTGATGTTCTTTATGTGTAAATTTATGTACGGAACACAACCCTTTGCTTATCGCTTTGGGATGAGTTTATTCACGCTTTTAAGTGCATTATTTATTCTTGTTTCAATTCACCCAAGTACGATTTGGAACAAGATATTAAGTTTTCCACTGCTTACCTTTATTGGTAAACGTAGTTACTCTTATTATTTATGGTTTTATCCTGTTTATTTAATTATTCCTAATATGATGCAAAATTTAGGTTTACCATCATGGGCAAACTATACAATTCAGTTTTTAATTATCGCGATACTTGCTGAAATTAGTTACCGATTATTTGAGCAAGTGACTATTAGTTTACCACTTGGACAAGACTTTAATATTAAGAAAACACGTCACCAATTAAAATATTTAAGATCTCATAAAGGGACTCTTTTAAACGTTAAAGTGATTACAGGTGCTTATATTGTGATTTTCGTCATTGGTACGATTGGAATTTTTGCTGCACCTGAAGAAAGAGCTCAAACGGCAGAAGAATTGCAAACGATTATTGAAACGAACTCCCAAATAGCCGAAGATACACAGACAGAAGATACTGAAAATGTGAAAGTAGTTAACAATATTGAAGGCCTCGGCCAACAAAAAATGCTCTATGCTAATGGATTAGACATTACCTTTGTAGGAGACTCTACTTTATTAGCGGCTACAAAACAAATTCAAAATGTCTTCCCGAAAGCGGTCATTAACGGTGAAGTCGGACGTCAACTGTATAATAGTGTGTCGGTTGTTAATAGTTTAGATCAAAGTGGGCTTTTGAAACCAACAGTTGTTACAATGATGGGATCAAATGGAACCTTTACAGCAGGTCAAATTAATGACTACATTGAAGCGATTGGACCAGAACATGATATTTTCTTTGTTACATCCGATACAAAGCGTTCTTGGGTGTCTGACGCTAATCAACAATTATTAGCAGCGGCTCAACGATTTGGTAATGTTCATATTATTGATTGGGCAAGTTACTCAAATGACCAAACAGGTTGGCAAAGAGATGATGGTGCGCATCCAACTGAAGAAGGAGCACATGAATTATCAGTCTTTATTGCTAAAGAAATATATCGTCAAAGATAAAAGTATTAGTTAATTGAGGAGTGTTGGTGGGGAGATTAACTCACTAACACTCTTTTTATGTTTAATAAGATAAATGTAAAGAAATTCTCAAAAAATTGTAGTAAAATATAATGTATTAAGGAAAGGTAGTGACTATGGAAATATTATTTTTAGGAACTGGCGCTGGCGTTCCATCAAAAAGTCGTAATGTAAGTTCTTTAGCGTTAAAGCTATTGAATGAATTGAATGAAACTTGGCTATTTGACTGTGGAGAAGGAACTCAACATCAAATATTAAAAACAACATTAAAACCGGGTAAGGTCAAAAATATATTTATTACTCATATGCATGGAGATCATATATTCGGCTTACCAGGATTTTTAAGTAGTCGTTCGTTTCAAGGCGGAGATAACCAACCTATTACCATCTACGGACCTACAGGTATTGAACAATACATTAATGCATCATTAAAATATTCAAAATCAAATTTACTTTATAAAGTAAATATAGTTGAACTAGATCCAAAGGGTGGCGAAATTCAATTAAATAAGGGCTGGAAAGTTAAATACTTACCTCTACAACATAATATTCTGTCATTTGGCTATAGAATTGAAGAACCGAAATCCGATGGTGTGTTATTGGTTGATAAACTTAAAGAATACAATATTCCTAACGGACCGATATTTGGGATGTTAAAAAATGGAAAAACAGTCACTTTAGAAGATGGTACTAAACTGGATGGTAAAGATTTTGTTGGTGAAGTCCAACCAGGCAAAGTGATTGCAATCATAGGAGATACGAGACCCAATGCAAACATCAAGAAATTAGCCGAAGATGCTGATGTTCTTGTTCATGAAGGGACACATGCAAAAGGCGAGAACAAAATGGCCAATCGTTATTTCCATTCTACGGTCGAACAAGCGGCTCAAGTTGCTAAAGCATCAAATGTTAAGCAATTATATTTAAATCACATTAGCTCGAGATATTTAGGGGCAGATGTAAAACAATTAGAAAAAGATGCACGGTCTATATTCAAACAAACGAAAGTTGCTTATGACTTAAATGAATTTGAAATATAATTGAAAGGGTGAGATTATGTTTCTGAAAAACAAGGTTGTTTTATTGACGGGTGCTTCAAGTGGAATTGGTAAAGCGATTGCTTTTGAAATGGCTAAAAAAAGTGCAAAACTTGTATTAGTATCTCGAAGAGAAGAAGTACTCTCTGAATTGGCAGATACATTAAAACGAGAATACGATACTCAAACACTTGTGCTAGCAAAAGATTTGTCTGAGGTAAAGGGAATTGAAGAAACGGTGGAAGAAACAATCAATGCTTTTGGTCATATAGATTATTTGATTAATTCAAGTGGTATGGGTATATTTAAAAAAGCAGTAGATTTCACGGCAAAAGAAATTGATCAACTCTTTAAAATTAATACTTATGCGATGATTTATTTGTCCCAATTAGTAGCCAGAGAGATGATTATAAAAAATACACCAGGACATATTTTATTCATTTCTTCCATAGCTGGAAAAATAGCAACACCAAGCTCAAGTGTCTATTCTGCATCAAAGTTTGCTGTGATAGGCTACGCGAATAGTTTAAGATTGGAGTTAAAGCGGTTTGGTATTGATGTGACCACAATTAATCCTGGACCAGTCAAGACGGATTTTTTTAATTATAATTCAAATTCTAAAGAGTATTATGACCGAATTAAGGCATTTGCATTAGATCCGCAAAAATTAGCGAAAGATGTGACTAAGCATTTAAAACCATCACGTCGTAAAAGAGAGTTAAATCGTCCCCGTTATTATCATATTATTGATATACTATATAAAGTGTTTCCAAACATTGGAGATAAATTAGCAGGAGAAATGTTAAATTTCAAGGAGGATAATTAGATGAAAGAACAATGGAAAGTTATAGCGATTATTATGTTACTTATCTTAGTAGTCGTTTTTGCATTACAAAATACAAATGTTGTTGGAATTGATTTCTTTTTCACTCAATTTGAAGTATCGCTTGTCTTAGTTGTATTATTCAGTATTTTGGTTGGTGTTATCATTGGAATGATTGCATCAATGTCTGCGATTCAATCAAACAGAAAGAAAAATAAAGAGTTAGAAAAACAATTAACAAAAGAGAAACATAATCACTCAAATACAGCGATTGAAAAAGATGCAGCAATTGCTGAGTTACGCAGTAAGATTGAAGAACAAGAGCGTGTTTCACGTAATACAATTTCTGTAGAATCAGATGAAAAACCAGAGTCAAAAGAAGAAGTAGTTACTGATACAACAGAGGAAGTGTAATATTCGTGAAGTTCAATATGGCACAGTTTGATTGGCAAATCAGACCGGAGATTAATAGAGACGCTTCCAAAAGTATTTTAGACAATAATGAAACAACTTTTAGTTCAACTTTTTTACGCCTATGTTCAATTAGAGGTATAACAAGTGCAGAAGAGTTAATCGAAAAAACAAATCAAAAACCTCAACTATATCATGATCCATTTTTATTATTTGAGATGGACAAAACAATTGACCGTATTCAAACAGCGATTGAAGAGTTTGAACCCATATTAATCTATGGAGATTATGATGCAGACGGCATTACCAGCACATTGATAATGTATGAGACATTAGAGACGATTGGAGCCAATGTCCATTATTATTTACCAAACCGCTTAAAGGACGGTTATGGACCGAATAAAGCACGTTGGAGTAAGTTGGTTGACGAATTTGATATTCGATTAATCATTACTGTTGATAATGGTGTGGCTGGTTTTGAAGCTGTGGATGCAATGAATGATATAGGTGTGGATTGTATTATTACCGATCACCATGAATTGCAAAGTGAATTACCGAATGCATTCTCAATTATTCATCCAAAACATCCTTCAGGTCAATATCCTTTCCCAGAATTAAGTGGGGCGGGAGTTGCTTTGAAGGTGGTCAGTGCCTTATTAGGTGAAGTACCCACAGAAGCTGTTGAATTGGCAGCAATCGGTACGGTTGCAGATATGGTGTCTTTAACGGATGAAAATCGAACGATTGTATTAAGTGGATTGACTCTAATTAAAGACTCGATGCGCGTTGGTTTACAATTATTATTACAAAATGAAAAAGTTAATTTAGATAACTTAACGAGTGAGACGATTGGCTTTATTATTGGTCCACGTTTAAATGCAGTTGGTCGATTAGGAGATCCGACGCCGGGCTTAGAGTTATTGAAAACATTAGATATTTCTGAAGCGGAATCGTTATTAGAAATAGTGAATGAAAAGAATCGTGAAAGAAAATCTATCACCGAAAACATCACTATAGAAATCGAAAATCGTATGGCTCAGTATGACTCGATTCCAAATATTATTATTGAAGCAGATAAAGATTGGCCTGCCGGAGTCTTAGGGATTGCTGCAAGTCGTTTAGTTAAAAAATACCAAAGACCTGCGATTGTCTTTCAATATATAGAAGAGAAAAAACAATATAAAGGAAGTTCAAGAAGTGTATCTAAGATAAATATCTTCGAAGAACTCGTTAAACAAAATGAGTACCTAACTTACTTCGGTGGTCACAGTCAAGCAGCTGGATTAACGATTGATGAAGAGAATTGGGAAGACTTTAAACAAAGCATCCACAAAAGCTTTGTACACTACACTGAATTACTAAACGAACCTGAGCCAATTGTCATTGATATGCCGTTAAGTGTGAATGAAATGACGATTGATTTTATTAATGAAGTGAACTTATTAGGGCCTTTCGGTACGGATAATCCAAAACCGCAGTTTATGGTTAAAGATGCTCATATTAACACAATTAGATTTATTGGAGTAGATAAAAACCATGTTAAACTTGCCCTAAGCCAAACGGATACCAAAGTCGAATTACAAGCCATTGGCTTTGGCAAAGCAGAGCAAGCTGAAAGCTTAGAGAACGGCAGTGTGGTATCTGTAGTTGGTGAGTTAGATATTAATGAATGGAACGGGAACCGTCTTCCACAGTTAATGGTGAAAGATATGGGAGTTAATGGCTCTCAGTGGTTAGATTACCGCTCAAGCAAGATTCACAAAGATTTGTTAAGTATAGATAAAGCTTTATATTTATTCGCCCATCAGCCGATTGCAGATTATATGTCCAAGCAATTGAACGGTGCAGCTGTTGTATTATATGAGAATGCATCAAAAGTTAATTTAGCCCAATATAATAACCTCATCGTAATGGAGCCGCCGATTCAATTACAACAATTGAAAGAGATAGTGAATACACAAGCTTGGTCGAAAGTCTATCTAGGATCATTTGTTCAGGAATCGAAATATATGGCAGGTATCCCTTCTCGAGAAGAGTTCGTTGATTTGTACAAATATATCTTTGCCAAGCAAGAATTTATGTACAAAACAGAATTTGAAAACATAACAAAAGCATTAAATATACACCCAGTTAAATTAAAAGGAATGTTTTTGATGTTTTTAGAAGCAGAATTTGTTACAATTAAGAATGGTCGGTTAGAGTTTAATAAAGAAGCAACAAATAATAAAATTGATCTACCTCACTTAAAGACTTTTATTCAATATGAAAGTGAATATAAGTCAGAGGCTTTATTAAATTATCAGCCGATAGACGCTATTAAAGAATATTTTGAAGGGAATTAAATAACTAAATGAACTTAAATGATTATATTGCTTCAATCGAAGATTATCCAAAGGAAGGCGTAACGTTTCGTGATATTACACCATTAATGGCAAATGGACCTGCTTTTGCGCAAGCGACACAAGAAATTGTGGACTATGTAAGAGAAGTAGGAGCTGAAGTAGCTGTTGGACCTGAAGCACGTGGCTTTATTGTCGGATGTCCTGTAGCTTACGCAATGGAAATTGGCTTTGCGCCAGTTCGTAAAAGAGGGAAATTACCTCGTGAAATTATTGAAGTCGAATACGAACTTGAATATGGTACTGATGTATTAACAATGCATAAAGATGCTATTACACCTGGTCAAAAAGTTATCATTATCGATGATTTATTAGCAACAGGTGGTACGGTTAAAGCTACAATCGACTTAGTTGAAAAACTAGGTGGAGAAGTTGTAGGAATTGCATTCTTAATTGAATTGAAAGAATTAAACGGTAGAGAAAAAATTGAAGGTTATAACTATAAAGCTTTAATGCAATACTAATATCTACTCTTTATTTTAAAATTCAAAAAAATCCGAACTCTACTATAGTGTTCGGATTTCGTTTTAATTAATATATTTGAAATCTAAAATTCACGGTATAAGCTAATAACTTTACCTAATATTTGGACTGAGTTTAAAATAATGTCATCCATAGCGTCATTTTCGGGACGTAAAATATAGTGATCAGACTGTTTGTAAAAAGTCTTACAAGTTGCTTCGTCATCATCAGTCAAAGCGACAACGATATCACCATTATTAGCAGAAGGTTGGCGACGAACTGTAATTAAATCACCATTGAAGATACCGGCATTGATCATACTTTCACCGTCAATTTGGAGCATGAATAAATCATTGCTATCAAAATGTTCTAAATTAGGTGGAATTGGATAATAATCAACGGCCTCTTCAATTGCTAAGATAGGCGCACCGGCAGCAACGCGACCAAGTAAAGGGATATCCTTTCTTGAAATACCCAAAGCTTCAAGCGCAATTGGCGTCAGTTCTAACGCACGTGTCTTACTCGCGTCACGGACTAAGTAACCTTTGCCTTCTAATCGAGAAAGATGACCATGAACAGTAGATGTCGAAGCTAATCCAACTTCTGCTCCAATTTCTCTGACAGTTGGCGGGTATCCATTAGAGTCAATTGCTTTATATATACAATCAAGTATATTTAATTGTTTTGCTGATATTGATTTCATAATTTCAACTCTTTCGTTTTTATTGTTTTTAGTATAGCATTTATAATAACGCTTAGCAAACAAATGTTCGTAGTAAAGGAGTGATTATATGTTAAGTAAGGATAAGATCAAACGCATCAACGAATTGTCTAAAAAGAACAAAGCAGGGACAATCACTGAAGAAGAATCGATTGAAAGAAAAAACCTGCACAAAGAATACATTCAAAGTATGAGAGATAGCATTGGTGCTCAAATTGAGGGAATTAAAGTCGTTGATCCTGAAGGGGAAGACTTAACTCCTAATAAAGTTAAAGAGATTCAAAAAGAACGTGGCTTACATAATAGAGACAACGAATAATTTTCTCTAGTCAACACAATGATTATTTAGTATTATTGTATTACATGAAGTTTAGAAGAGAGGTGTAGTTAAATGGCAACTTGGATATGGTTAGTTATCGTATTTATTGCATTAATTATTGGTTTTGTCGCTGGTTTCTTCCTATCAAGAAAGTATAT
This sequence comes from Ruoffia sp. FAM 24228, assembly GCF_045528575.1. Lineage (NCBI taxonomy): Bacteria > Bacillati > Bacillota > Bacilli > Lactobacillales > Aerococcaceae > Ruoffia > Ruoffia sp. FAM 24228. The sequence continues at coordinate 15,550 of NZ_JBGQQZ010000001.1, read as the reverse complement.
GATGGATTACTTTAAGGAAAATCCACCGATCGACGAGAGAATGATTTCTCAAATGATGGCCCAAATGGGACAAAAACCATCTAAAAAGAAAGTTCAACAAATTATGAACTCAATGAAACAGCGTTAATATAGCGTTTATAGGACTTCTTGCGGTAAATGCAAGGAGTCCATTTTTTGTTTAAAAATACCTTAGGTAGCAAAAAGGTAGCAAAACTAAATGATTTTTACAGAATCGATGGCGGACTTCAATTCATCGTCCATTTGATTTGTAAAGTGAGCATACACTTGATCAATCATTTTTGTTGAGTTATGGCCAACATGTTCAGCAACCAGCATTGACTTAGTATTATTTTGAATCATCAAAGTAATGAATGTGTGTCTGAAAATATGTGTCGTAATTTTTTTGTTTTCTATGTGAATATTTTTAAGAATTTTATTCACGTAGCGAATGTGTCTTGGATATCCATTTCTTTGTCTGAATAAAAATGGTTTTTTCCTATCCAGATTATACTTAACCGTTTTAATTTTATCGTAATTTATCTGTTCTTTAATGATGTCGGCTGTAGCTTGGTTAATATGTATTTGTCTGCTTTCTCCAGTCTTAGGAGTAGTGAATATATGATTATGATGGTCATAATTCTTGGTTATGCTGATGATATTATTCTCTAAGTCAATATCATGTTTGTAATCCAGTGCCACCATCTCGTTATATCTCATACCGGTAGAAGCCTGAATTTGACACATACGAGCTATTTCTTTTTGATCTAAAGCAATAAGCTGCTTAATCACACTTTCCAATTCTTCAACTTCCAAGTATTTCAAGTCATCTTTCTTCGATTTATTCAGTGCCGGAATGGTTATAAGGTCTTTGTAATTTCTTTCCTTCACAAATCCGTATTGCATCCCAAAAATTAATATTCGAATAATGATTGACTTATCATTAGATACCACTGAATATCGTAAATTATCCTTTTGTAGGCAATCTAATAGGTATTTATTAATCACAGATGGCTCTATTTTGTCACTTGCAATGGTACCTAAGGCTTTCATAATTCTACGCATTCTACTTTTGACATTTCCAGCAGTGGAGGCTTTGACATTTTCCTTATATATCACGTACCACATTTTACCTAACTCACTGAAAGAAACTATCGTTTCAGAAACCTGAGTTCTTTCAACGATTTTTTGTCTCAAAATATCTTCGGCCATCTTTTGAGTTTTTCTCTTCTTATCCTTGAAAGTCACCGAAACATATTTGGTTTTTTGAGTCATCTCATCTGTATAACGCTCAACAAACTTGTAACTTACAACTTTACCAGAGTTGTCTTTATCTGTATTTTCAACTATCCACATAAAATATCATCTCCTATCATAAAATGTGTTATAATAGGGCTTAGCAAATAGCCCCTAGTGTGGGTTGTTTGTGTGTCTTACCTCACTCCATTGGTCGCCAAACTAGAGGAGTGGGGTGTTTTATTATAGTTCGTTTAAATCAATTTCCATATAATAAGGATCTTTATTGAATGTTATTAGTTCATCAATTTCTAAAAGCAATGGCTTGCTCATATCTTCAATACCAACTGTTGTATGTGCTCCGCTTATTTTACCACCTGATTTCACTTCTTTTTGACCTTTACCTAAATCGACACCATCTACAAATATAGCACTATCCGTTTCGACTCCATCTTGGAATCCTTTAGCTGAAAATGTCAGGTAGGGTGATTTTGAATCTTCTGAATTATTTTCCCAATCATAAGTAATAACCAAAGCTTGGTTGCCTTCGTAATCATCTGCTATTGATAAATCAGTGATGGTAAAAGTAACATCTGCCAGAGATAAAGCTTTTCCAACCTCGATGATATTATCGTCAACTTCCACTGGTTCTGGTTCTGTAGCTTCTGAAACATCATCGCTTGCTGTCACCTGCGAACTTTCAACAACGTTTGCGCTCTCAGTGTCATCGTCATCAAATACACCTGCAAGCCCTAGACCAACAAAGACTAATGCCAATAAACCAATCCAACTTAAACAACCCATTTTCTTTTTGGTTCTTTCATTTCTTCTTCTCATAATTTTCCCTCCTATATAGTAAGCGCCCAAGTTAATGAACGCTATTTTTTATCTTACAATAATACCTTGCCTAATACCGTTACTTGACTTGGATCAAAGTGCATATCTTCATATTCAGGGTTTTCTGATTTTAATGTAACTGTATCACCGTTGACATAAAACCTCTTACAAGTAACTCCATCACCTTCAATACGCACAATAGCAATCTCGCCATTCTCAACTTGTGGCTGATGTGTGATATACACATCTTCGCCATCTTTTATCAATGGCTCCATCGACTTACCAACAACTTCCACCAATTCATCAGCGCCTCTTGGCACCATTGAAGCAGATAAGACCTCGGTGTGAGCTCCATAATCATCAGAGTACAGTGCAGAACCCGGTGCAGTTTGTCTTCCTCGAATAATTTTCTTACCGTCAGGAAACTTCACTACGTTGTTTTGTTCTTCCAATTGTTGTTCAGCAACATCATAAACATATTTTTGTCTAGGCGTTTCTATACATCTTCCACAATCCCACTCCTTACCGGCCAAAGTAGGGGAGTGGGATTTTTATTTTTTATCTAGCTGTGAAATCCACGGATGACAATCCACTTATTTCAATTTCTTGGCCATCTTCCAGGTTTAAAGCAATTTTATCAACGCCCCATTCAGCTTCGGAATCCAAAATTTCGTTTACTTTAGTTTTACCTCCTTTTTCACTTCGGACAAAAAAGTTTCCTGAACCCGCTTCGGTTGTTGCGATATACGATCCTGCTTTTATATCTACACCAACAATCCATGTTCCTGTACCTAATGATTCTCTTAATTCAGTCTCATAAGGAGTGAAGTATACCGCATTTAAACCTGATATTTCAATTTCGTGACCTTCCTCTAAGTCAACGGTGATGCTAGGAACACCCCAATCATCAGCATTATCCAGAATTTCATTTACCACTGATGAACCACTTTCATTGCGAACAAAGAAATTACCAGACCCATCGCCTTTAATTTCATATCTTCCTGCAGGAACATCAGTTCCGACTAACCAATTACCTGTGAATAGTTCAACTTCTTCTAAATCTTTATAATCTTTCTCTCGCTGTTCTATGATTTCTGCAACATCATTGCTTTGCGCCACTACAGATACAAAATTACTTAATACAAATAAACTTGATAGTAACAATAAACTCTTTTTCATTTAATCATCTCCTATGTCTTTTGTTTATTCAATAGAACTTTTGCTTTTTCTAATCTTTCGGTATTCTTATCCAAAGATTTTTCAAAATAAACTTTTTGATTTTCATGCGCAAGATTCTTCCCGTTTTTTGTCTCTTTATTAAAATTATCAATTTGAATTTTTATACCCCGCTCCAATGCTTTAACTTCACTTTGATAGTCTTTGCGCTTTCTATATATCTTCGCTAAATAATCAGTGCAAGCAGGGGAGGAGAAACCTTTATCAAAAGCCATCAATAAATATTTTTCAGCTTTTTCAAAATCTTTATTTTTGTAAAACCCAATTCCTTCTAATTGATCTAAGTAGCCAAGATGTTCTTCTACGGTTTTATTGGTTTCAATACCAGCTTTTTTTGCGTTCGACACATCTTGCCTAAATCTTTTTATTTCGGCTTTCCTATCAACTTTATATTTTTCAAGGTGCTCGTTTTGATGTGTATCAATGATACTTTGATATTTATTGATAATTTCATTGCCTAGATTGGTGATAGACCAATTTTTTATTAAACCCTTTGACTCTAGTAATTTCTTTCCTTCATAAAAATCGATACCATATTTATATTCAAAGTATACCGGAATCCTCCGTTGGCTATTATATTTGTCCATCCAATATAATTGGTAAACGTGACCGGGTAATAAACCATCTTCGTTTCTAATCATCATATCTGGACTAACCGCCATATCAGGGAACATTTCTATCCTTTTATTCCACTCATTCATATCTCGGTTAGGGTTAATGTAAGGTTCTTCAGTAGATTTATTCCTAAACAAGCCAGAAAACAACTTACTAAATATTGACACGACATAACGCCTCCTATGGTATAATTTATTTGAAATAGCATAACCCTAGCCAGAGTTGGTCGCTCTGACTGGGGTATTTTTTATTTCAATGAAATATCATATAACTTCTCTAGCATGATTTGATTCAATAAATTGGAGCGTACTTTTTCTCCATGCGATTTAATAATAACTCTTATTACGACATATAACAGAGTATATGTAATAGATAAGCCAAGAAATATTGATATGAATAAACCAGAATCTGTTTCAGTGGTCGTGCTTGCGAAATAACTACTTGAATTAAAAGTTGTAGTAGTTGAAAGACTTCCAGCAATAACATAACTTCCTATTAGCATCAAAACCCAAAATATATTGTTCACCACATTGTACCAACGAGTTGCATTTTTTACATATCTTACCCTCCAAAGTAGGGGAAAGGGATTTTGTATGATTATAAGCACATTTCTTGTAGTAGTAAATCAAACTCTCTAACGTTAACTTTCTTTGCAAGATTTATCTTTATCACACCTACCCTTGTCCATAATTGAACTTCAGAGGTAAAGTCAATTGATCCAGCGTTTTCAGTTGACCACATATGGATACTTTTATAAGGTAAACTATATATTTCTTTTTTTCTACCTGTAAGACCTTGCGAATCAATCACTATTAATCTTTTATTGGTGAATGATGCGACGTCTCTAACTGTTTTATAAGATTTATAAACTTGCTCATCACTTCTAAGCATTTGAGCTATTTCTTTCGGTGTGTTGATTTCTTGATTAAAAACCCAATTTGCAAATACATCTAATGCCATTATATTACCTCCTATGGTATAATTTATTTGAAATAGCATAACCCTAGCCAGAGTTGGCCGCTCTGACTGGGGTATTCTTTTATAACAACACCTTACCTAATACAGTAATTTGACTTGGATCAAAGTGCATATCTTCGTATTCAGGGTTTTCTGATTTCAACGTAACTGTATCACCGTCAACATAAAACCTCTTACAAGTAACCCCATCATTTTCAATCCTTACAATCGCAATCTCGCCATTTTCAACTTGTGGCTGATGTCTGATATAAACATCTTCACCATCTTTTATCAAAGGCTCCATCGACTTACCAACAACTTCTACTAGCTCATCAGCGCCTCTTGGAACCATTGAAGCAGATAATACTTCGGTGTGTGCTCCGTAATCATCAGAATACAGCGCGGAACCTGCTGCAGTTTGTCGCCCTCGAATGATTTTCTTGCCGTCAGGAAACTTCACTACGTTGTTTTGTTCTTCCAATTGTTGTTCAGCAACGTCATAAACATATTTTTGTCTAGGCGGTTCGAGTTGATTGTAGATGCGAATTATATCTTCATTTTTTTCAAAGCCCAATATATATTCAGGGGTCAATCCTAAAACTCTAGCAAATTCATTCGCTCTATTGATAGGAAATTCTCTCGTGCGATTGAAATATCTCGATAACGCAGATTTAGCCATATCAACTCGTCGGGCTAGCTCGCTCATCGAGATACCCATTTCTTTAACTCTTTCTTCTATTATTGTAACTATTTCATCGTTTGTTCTCATTAGTACCTCCTCCCTTGACAACATTATACCAACGTTCCCAAACGGATACAATAATAAAGATAAAATAAATTAATTGAATTTAATTTAGGTTTATGTGTTGACATTCGAGAACGAGCATAATATATTATAAGTGTTCCCGAAAGGGAACAGAAGGGGGTATTATGACACTTGATTTATTGCGCTTAAAAGCTGAGAGAGTCGCTAAAGGACTATCACAAGACGAAATGGCTCGAAAGATGGGCTGGAAAACCAGAACACCTTATGCCAAAAGAGAAAATGGTATTGTTAATATTGGCGCAGATGAATTAGTTAAGATGGCTAGCATTTTAGGTTATAGCAAGAATGAACTAGGTATTTTTTTTACAACTACCGTTCCCAAAAAAGAACGATTATAAAGGAGAGATTCTAATGAAAACAACATTAAAAACACTCACCCTAATTACTGCTGGATTGGTAGTCGGTGTGGTAGTAGGGCGAGTGGGTAAAAAAGAATTAGCACATAAAAGTGGCTTTTTGTTAATCGATATTGATAATTCAACAATAACCGATGTAATTAATGAGTATTTGAGGGTTAAGAATAAGAATTAATTATCTGGAAATAACGTTTTCTTAGCTGTCTCACTAATTACATCGACAAGTAAATTATACATTGCATTTTTAACCACATCAGTTGCTTTTTGCATGGTTGTTTTATATTTCGCCTGAGCAATCGGAGAAGTAGGAGTATCTACTAATAAATCTGGAATGATATTTTTTATTAGCTCTTTATTATCCTCAGTTAAATTTTCATCTAGTACAACTAATTCAACTGCATTATCAATGACGAGTTGAGTCCAAGGAAACGGATTGGAACAGTTATAGCAATAGTTTGGGCGATCATATGTCGATGGTCCTAAGTAGACAATATCAGGAACTTCATATTCACCTTGAATAAGTGTAGAACATTTTTGACATTCACTGATAGTTTCTTTACCGCATAAATCACAATACTTTTGTGAATTAGCATTTGAATCTGAAAGAACATGGCCATTTTTGCAAATAGTAGCATTTTTGTAATAGCCCATTATTTCACCTCCTTCCATAAGGAGAGTATACCAAAGAAAGGAAGATAAAAATGAATATAATCAAAGCAACTTTCACACCCCAGTATTGGGCACTGCCCAAAGACATCGCATTAATCTTTGGCTACAAAAGCCCGACCAAGCTATTAACATCATTCAGAGCATTCTGCGACAGCAGACCTAATTACTTCAATCCTACTAAACCTTACAAGGCAGAAGAAGGCACAAAGACATTGTATAACATTTACGCTTTTGCGCACTACTTCGAAAATCGTGAGCTACTGGATGCAGGGAGTCGTTCGATTAAGTTCGATGATGACTTGCCAAGATTGATTCAGGCTTATGGCTTACATTTACTAAGGGAGGAAGTGGTATGAGTTTTATCGGAGAGAATTTAAGGTTGTTGCGTGAAAGTGCATGGATGACATGCCGAGAGCTAGCTTACGAATTTGATGTACATCATGCAACCATATCGAACTGGGAAAGTGGAAAGTTAGAAATAAGCGATGAACGTTTAGAAGAATACGCAGATTTTTTCGGGGTAACAATAGAAGAAATTATGTACGGAGTGATTAGATGAGAGATGATACAAAATTTAAGGGAAAGTGAGATGTGAGAATGGAAATCAAAGACATGAAATACACCATAGAAAATGAAGTACAAAGACATGTTAAAGCGGAGCTAGAATCAAAGCGATTATCTAGAAGTCTTGTTCATTTTTTTGTTTTAGTAATAGGAATGATGGCCGTATATATTATTGCTCATATTTAAGACAAGGAGAAAGAGATGAATATAATTCTAGAAACAATTGTAAAGAAAGAAGAAGGATGGGAAGTAAATGAAAGCTATGCATGTAAACATGGAGAAATATATACGGCATGCATTCAAATGATGATGGGATACTTTAGGACTGGAATCTATCACAGAGGTTATGCGATATGGGAACAGGATCATATGGGCAAAGACATACTGGAATTAAGAGAAGTAGTTAAAGAGCTAAACATCGAAGTAGTCATGGCTAATGATGACCCTAGAAGATACATAAACGGAGTGATTGATGATGTTGAGGAAAGTAGAGCATTATGATGCGATTAGACAAAAAAACCGCTAGAGCGGCAACCCGTAGCGGGCTTAATAAAATATTCAAACCAATTATAACATGACGACACGTAACAGGAAAGAAGGTAAGCATAATATGACTGAAAAATTAAAAGTAGAAGGTATTTTGTCTCTAGGTTATGGAGTTATACCTAAGTTGGTAATGAAAGACAAAAATATTTCGATTGAAGCAAAATCAATATACGCATACTTATGCAGTTATGCAGGCAATGGAGAGACAGCTTTTCCATCAGTAAGCCTTATTTGTGAAGATTTAGGAATTAGCGAAAACAGATTATATAAACACAGAAAGCAACTTGTAGAAGCTGGATATATAAAAATTGAACGAGAACGCAAAGAAGTTGGATGGAGCAACAATGTTTACACAATTGCTCACACCGTATACCTACAAAACGAAGGTATACAGACAGTACACCGTCAAAACGAAGGTATACAAAACGAAGGTATACAAAACGAAGGCATAGGAAACAAAGGCATACAAAACGAAGGTACTAATAATAACAGTTCTAATAATAACAGTTTTAATAATAACAATAATAATACTAGTAGAAGTAGCGATGAAGAAATTGCGAAAATTTCAGACTTCTACCAAAAAAACATTGGAATGTTAGCGCCCAATACTGCAGAGCATTTAATCGACAGTTATAAAACTTTTGGTTATGACATGGTTATCCATGCTTTAACTCTAACAGTTGATAGACATGCTAATTATGGATATGCAAAGAGCATTATGCAACGTTGGTTAAAAAATAATATTAAAACAATGGATGATGTTAAAGCAGAAGAAGTAGCTTTTAAAAATAGAAAACAAAAGGTAACTAACTTCAAGAAAAACTCAAATTATGAAGAAATTATTCCAAGCTGGATGACTGATAAGGAAAAACAAGAAGTAATTGAAGAACCAGAAGTATCAAGTGAAAGCGAAGAAACATTAAGAGAGCGACTCAGTGCATTGATAGGAGAGTGATTACATGAGTGTAAAAGGAGCTTATGCTGCTAAACGTAACGGAGATTTTTTTGAGAATCTAATTAATGCATCATGTATTCATTATTCTAAACAAGGTATAGCTTACATACAGAAGACACCTGAACCGATGAGACCAGTTAGAGCACTTAATCGTAATAGAGGCCAGTATATGGCTGTATACGAGAAAAAAGCTCAACCAGACTTTACAGGAACTTTAACAGGTGGGACGTCAGTCATTTTTGAAGCGAAGCATACGGAATCACCAAGAATAGAATTTAACCGGATTAGTAGTCAACAAGAATTAGATCTTGAAGCGCATCATAAACTAGGAGCTATTACTTTTGTACTGCTTAGTTTTAGTGCTAAGGACTTTTATAGAGTGCCTTACAGCGAGTGGATAAGCCTTAAAGAATCCATTGGCAAGAAGTCACTTAATCAGACGGATTTAGAAACATATCGCCTCATAAACCAAGGTAGATTAATTCCATTTTTAGATGGATTAGTAGAGGAGTGAGATATATGCATGAATTATCACTTAGTAATGACTTAAACCAATTAGAGTTGGAGATTACGCATCATAAAAATATAGCCGGTCAATCTGTATGGGAGATTGGTAAAAGATTAAATCACGTAAAAACAAATAACTTAACGCATGGTGAATTTGGTAAGTGGCTGGACAAGATAAAGATTGGGCAACGTGAAGCTCAAAGAATGATGAAAGTTTCTTTAGAACTACCAAATACGACAACGTTGTCGCATTTAGGTGTTACAGCATTAAATCTAATAGCTTCTCTTCCAGAAGAAGAACGAGAAAAAGAACATGTTACTTCAAAAGGCGAAACAAAGACACCGGATGAAATGACGGTTAGAGAATTACAGGAATTAAAAAAACAGTTATCACGAGCTGAGATACAGCTTAAAATCTCTGAACAAGATAATGAGACGAAACAAAAAGATATAGATCGCCTCATGAAACAAAATAAAACTTTAGCAAAAGAGAAAGAAATCGTTATTGAGAAACATGTTATACCTGATGATTATGATGCGACTAAAGAACAAAACGAGCATTTAAAAGGTCAGTACAAATCTTTAAATGATAGCTATGAATCAATTAAGAAACAATACGATGAATTGCTAGACAGTCGTAAAGAAGTTGAAGAGAAGTCTATGAAGTATGACGAGATTACTCAAGCTATCCATAAAGCTGAAGGTAAGTTAAATGCACAACAGAAAGAGATTGCTGCATATCGCAATTTAATAGACACAACCAAAGAAATGAATAAGTTTTTAGATGCTGCATCGCACTTAATCTATATGGACGATATGGACATTTTAAATCAAGACAAACTAGCGATTGATGAACTAGAGCGACTGTTATCGAGAGTGGATTCATGGGCAATTGATTTACGTAAAAAGCTAAATTCTAAAGTTATTATTGAGGGGGAATTTACACATGAATAAAAATGAGATTGTAGGACAAAGTAAGGATCACACTAACGCAATTACATTGATAAATAGTATTGGACAGATTGGCGAAGCAATACAAGCTATTTCAACTCAGATGACAAATCATGAAAAACGCCTGTCTAAAGTTGAGGACACTATGAGAGTAAACGGTATTCAAGAGATGAAACTTACCAGTGCGGTTAATAAACGTGTCATCAGTTGGAGGGGGTAAAGAGTCTAGTGCTTATAACAACCGTAGTATACGAGGAAAAGTATATTCAGCCATTAACAAAGAGATTAAGCGATATTTTGGCATTCCTAGACGTGCGGAGATACCTGCTAAAGATTATAACGAAGCGATGGAGCTTATCGAGAATTGGGAATTAGATAAACAACTAAAAGAAGAAATTGTCATCGAGAACAATCAATTAATAAATATATTCAAGCAAGGGAGCAGAAAAAATGGCAGATATGAATCAACTAACTAGAGCGATTGAATTATGGAGTATCAATCATGAATTGGATAAATCTGAGCCTTCTAAGCAGTTTTTGAAGGTAGTTGAAGAATTAGGTGAAGTGGCATCTGGAATGGCTAGAAATGACTTACCTTTAATTATAGATAGCATTGGAGATGTTTATGTAACCTTAGTAATTTTAGCTCAGCAACATGGACTTAATATACAAGATTGTGTTGATGAAGCTTATACAGAAATTGCAGATCGAGTTGGAGTAAAAAGAAACGGCATTTTTATAAAACAGGAAGATTTAAGCAAAGACTAAATGGAGGAATTATAAAATGAAAAAAAGATATATAGCGTTATTAGCAGCAAGTATTTTTGCTTTAGGTGGTGTGTCGGGTTATGCCTCTTCGAATGTATTTGATAGTTTAAACCAAATTCGCGAGGACTATGATTTTACATTCGCATTTGCTAAACAAGAAAAAGAGCGTGCTGAACAATTACAAGCTCAACTAGATAGTGAGAGTGGAAGTAAAGAACAATTACAAACTGAAGTAGCTCAATTAAAACAAGATATTGAACAAATTAAGACAGATCACTCTATAGAGCTCACGAATAAGAATAGTGAGATTACAGAAAAACAAAGAGAGATTGAAGCGAAGCAGCAAGAAATTAATGAGAAGCAAAATCGTATTAATGAATTGAATAATGAACTAGGTGCAGTTAATGGGCAGTTGAGCCAGATTGAAGCACAAGTTAATGGGTTGTTAAATCATACTAATGATAAAGTTTCTGAGCTTACTGGGGATAATTAATATTGGGGTGAACTGTTGAATGAATAACATTTTTAAAGTAATTCAAGGTGTATTGTCGATATCCGTTATTTTATTAGTGGCATTCCTTTTATACATTTATATGGGGAATAACACTCAAGAGGAAGTTTCAGAATTATCAGTGGATCCAATTTTCGGACAAACATTAAGCGGTACTAATCCACAAACTGTACATTGGTATGAAGCTGGAGATGATATTAGACCAAATCTGTACCAAGTAGTCTATTTTCCAGAAGTTGTTACTAATGGAACTCAAGGACACTATGAAGTTTATCGCACGCTTGGGAAAGATAGATAACTATGTAAGGGAGTAAAAGAATGGATATAAATACAAAAATAAACTTGCTAGACAAAAAATACATACATACAAGTATGGACTTACTCTACCGACTAGAAATAGGAACACTCACACAACAAGAGTATATAACAGAAATGAAGAAGTTATCATATGAGTACAATAAGGAGTTTGTATTAATTTGTAAATTTAAAAATACTTGGGAGGAAAAGGAATGAAGAATTTAATAATAAGAATAAAACAAGCATTATGCAATCATCACTATGCAATTAATGTTAGATACGATGTGTACACAAATAAAGTTTCTAATCATCGAGTTTGTATTAAGTGCGGAAAGGTAAGTTAGTTTATGTCTAGAGCAAGTGAACATTTTGAAGAGTGGTTAGAAATGCTATCGCTGCTTGATATGAAAAATCTTAGTAAACCGGAGCAAGTAAGACTATATGATTTAAAGCTATTTTTTCGTGGTGGTAAAGTCAAATCAAACGAAAGAAGAAGAAAAGCTAAATCCAAGCCACTAGTATTAATAGATCCAAATGGAAAACGAACAATATATGAATCTAGGAAAGAATTAATCCAATTGGCTGGAGTAAATCCAGATGCACTTTATGATGCGCTACTAAGAGGAAATGGCCGGTTAACTCCAAAGAAATGGAAAGGCTACACCGTTAAGGAGATGACGTAATATGTCTAAATTATTTAATGTCGTAGTTTTCAGCGAGGGAGAGTATTTTGAATATCCAGTTGAAGCAGATGATGAAGATGAAGCAGCTAAAGAAATTGAATATTGTTTTAAGGGTTCAGATGGAGATTGGTTTGACGTTAAACCAAAAGTAATTAGAGTAACAGAGGTGGAATATGGAGATTGAATACACAACTTTAACAGATTTAGATGCGTGGTTTAGAGAAGAAGTATTTAATGCTATTAATTGCCGTGAAAATTTAGATGTGATTATTGATATAGCGAATAAATACAATGAACATCATGACAACTTACAAGGCGGTGGAAATAATTGAATTCAGTTGATTTAGTCGGACGACTTACAAAAGATATTGACTTGAAGTTTACAACAAACGGCACTGCTGTTGGAACATTCAATCTTGCTGTTAATAGAGACTATACTTCAAAAAATGGTGAGAGAGAGGCAGATTTTATTAGTTGTGTCATTTGGAGAAAAGCAGCAGAGAATCTAGCAAACTTTACGAAAAAAGGTTCATTATTAGGTGTACAAGGAAGATTACAAACAAGGACATATGATAACAAAGAAGGTCAACGAGTCTATGCAACTGAGCTAATCGTTGATAAGTTTCACTTATTAGAGTCAAAGAACAAAATTCAAGGCAATAACCAAAATAATAAATCAAACAGCAATACACAAGGCACTACAAATTATGATGCGAATTCATCTCGACATTATCAACCAAGTAAACCATTTGAAGGTACACCAGTTGATATTGATGACGATGATCTACCATTTTAAGGGAGGGTATTAATATTGCTAGTTGAAGATTATCATTATAGAGTCGTTGAAGATTCGAAGTTAGTTCATGGATACTTTAAGACAAAGGGATTAGCTTATCAGTATTTGTTAACTGAATATCCAAATAAACAAAAGAAGAATAAACGCAAGAAGAAGTTTGGATATGGTAATGGGGATGTTATGCCATGTGGATTTTATATTCAAAAAGTTAGAAAATAAGTTGTAGGAGGAATCGTATTGCTACTACCAGAAATAAACGAAAAAATGACACGAAGAAATGTAATGAAATTATTAGAGCAGTATCATAGTTTACGAAGATTGGCTGGTAGACAATACGAGCAAAAGCTTACAGCAAGCTATACATTGGAGCCTAAGGGCGATGGAGGTACAAGCAAGCCAGTAGAAGATATGGTTACTAGAAAGGTATCAGCAATTGAAATTATCAATCATATACACGATGCATTGAATAAGTTGAATGGTCAGCAGCGTAAACTATTGTGGGAGCATTATACAATCAGTGCACCTTCTGAATATGAGATAGTAACAAAGTTCAACATCAGTGTTGCGACTTATTATAGAAAGCTGGAGAAAGCCCAACTTGCTTTTGCAGAAGTCTATCACTTAGGAGAGTTGATAGTTGAGATGTAGTTAATTACAACTTAACTAAAATGAGAATGATTTGAGAAAATATTGAGAGAAAGTTGAGAATAACTTGAGAGTCTAGGGTGGTAGAATGATATTGTGGATAAGTGAAGATATCCACCTGACATTAAAAGTCTCCTATTTCCACCTCGCATGACGGGGTGGTTTTTGGTATAGTATTCTAAAAAGAGGAAAATAATGGCAAAAATTTATTTAGCAAAAATCAACTTAGTGGATTTTTCAAAGAAATTCAGAGACGGGGAAACTACCCCAAATGACATTATGAAGATACTATTTAATGGACTTGATCGAAATTTATCTGTAGATGATTTAGTTGATGAAAATATTTTCTATCGATTAAATATAGTCGATGTAAATATTAAGAAAAGTACTGTTAATGGTAGATTGTTAAAAGTATCGAAAACTGTAGAAGTTGAAACATTACCTGATGAAGAATCAAATTTAATAGAAACTAATTTATTGAAAAATGTGGTTTCAAGTGTGCCGTTTAGTTTTAAAACGGATATTCAACAATTAGCTTTTGTACAAAAAAATGATTTCAGGAAAGAGAGGTTCTTAGATTATTTTAAAAAATTAATCGAAGAACATTTTCCAGAGATTGGAGAAGTTGATTTCCAATTAATTTTTGATAAGGATGAACTTCATAGGAAACTATCTAGAATAGACAAACTAACTTTAGCTTCATTTATTTTAGTAAAGCCTAATGGAATAGCTGATGATTTACTTGAGGATATAGGTAATACACTGATTGATGCAGAAGCAAAAGAAGTGGACTTATCATTTAAAGGTGACCGAAGAAAACCTTTGGATAAGAACTCATCTATTTTAACAGAACTAATTGATTACGTAAGTAATGGATGGGGAATATTCAAAGGAAAAGGCTTTTCAGAAGAAGAAAATAAAACTATCTCTATCGACACATCCAAAGAAGTATTAAAGACTTATCCAGTAAATCAAGAGAATAAAGATTCTCCTCTATTTATACAAAATAGGGCATTTAATTACGATGAGGAGGAATAAAAAATGGCAGGCGAACAATCTGTTGATTTGATTATTAAATCAGTAAAAGAGATTACTTTTTATAAGATGTTAAAAGAAAACTATAATGAATTATACAGTAAAAGCGGGCTTGTTCGAGCGTTATTTTGTTTTATATTATCTATCTTATTTTGTGTTTTTCTAAGTTTTTCTATTTCGGAAGGAAATTACTTTGATTTATTATTCAATTTAATAATGACATTAATAGGAGGCTATCTTGGTTTAATTGCTTTTGCACTATCCGCAGTGGCTATTGTGACCGCGATGATTACTAATGAATTCCTGGTATATATTGTGGATAACAGTGGTTCTAAAAAAAAGGGACTTAAGAGTTTGAGAGGATTATTCTTTCCTTTTTATTTCTCGGCAGTACTAGATTTTATAGTGTTCGTTCTTCTTATTGTAAATCTATTATCCTGAATAATTCATAGTTTTACTAATAGTCTTTCCTAACATTGATTTAATAGTCTTTAAAGTAATCTGCTTCATCACCCATTAGGTGATGAAAAAAGACCCCCTTTCTGATATGGTTAATTCACCAC